>NZ_JRFE01000016.1 GCF_000756305.1 Myxosarcina sp. GI1 | reverse complement strand
AGCGATGAAAAGAATCAAATAGACACTCTTGTTCTTCTGCTGGAATACCAATCCCCGTATCTCGAATGCAGAATACGGTTCGTTTGGTTTCGCAGGTGACATCTAAATACACTTTGTCACTATCAGGTGAATACTTAATGGCATTAGAAAGCAAATTAGTAAGAATATGACGTAGTAATTTTTCATCCATACAAACAAACGCTGAAGTTTCAGCAGCAGGTACTGAAACTTCATTATCAACAGCCAACTGCTTTTCATTACTTAAACAACCATCCTGACTAAAGATAATTTGATGAGTTGGGGAAATTAATGCTATTTCTTCTATCAATTCTTGACAAAATTGATGTAAATCGAACTTGGCAGGATTTAGCACTAATTTACCCGCATCAGCTTTACCAAGTAGCAAGACATCGTTTAATAAACCAGTCATGTGTTTGACTGAGGTTTGAATGCGATGTAAATGGTTTAATTTCTTGTTATCAGTCCACTTATGACCGTAGTGTTCGAGTAACTCAGAAGAAGACAAAATTGAAGCTAGGGGAGTGCGAAACTCATGAGAGGTGGTAGTCACAAAACGTGTTTTGAGTTCGTTGAGTTTCTTTTCTCGCTCTAGTGAGGTAAGAATATTTTTTTCTACCTGTTTGCGTTGGGTAATATCACGCACGATTGCCATCACTTCCTGGCAACCGCTAACAGCAATGCGAGCTTCATAATCTTTAATTTTAGTTTTTCTTTTTAATTGATATTCACAAACTTGAACTTTGTTGCTACCCAATGCTGTTTTAATTCCATTCATCAATACTGTGGCTACTTCTTTAGGCAATACTTCATCCAATTTCTTGCCCGTAATTTTTTTATAAAATGAGGGAATACGAGTATTTCTAGGAGCTTGAAAATTAATTAATGTACCTGCGTTGTTCAAGCGAAACATCCAATCGGGAATGGCATTTAATAAAGCTCGATTGGTTGCCATGCTAGAACGTAAAGCATCTTCAGTCTTTTGACGCTCGACAATTTCTAATTTAAGGGACTGATTGGCAGTTTCTAGTTCGCTAGTCCGTTGTTTGACTCTAGCTTCTAGCTCTTCGTTAAGTTGCACAATTTCTGTTTCAGCTTGTACGCGTTCGGTAATATCCTGCATTTGACCGACGAAATATTTAGGTCTATTTATCTCGTCTCTTACTAAAGAAACACCAAGAGAAACCCAAACTATACGACCAGATTTATGAACATAACGTTTTTCGATTTGATAGGAATCGAGCTTATTTGCTAATAACTCTTGGTTGTAATTTGAATTAATACTAAAATCTTCAAGGTAAGTAATATCCTGAATTGATAGTTGTAATAATTCGGATTCGTTATAACCAAGTAATTTGCAAAAAGCGGGATTGACTTTAATAAATCTTCCATCTATTGATGCTAATGCTTTGCCAATTACGGCGCGATCGAAAGCCAAACGCAATTGCTGTTCGTTTTCTTTGAGTTCTCGATCTAACTTATGTCTCTGGCGATCGATTTGATTTAATTTATTAGCAGTCCAAAGAACTATGCCATCTAGAATTATAATTTCTACTATAGTTCTCAGGGCAATTCTGGTTTCAAAGGCAATGTTATTTTCGATAAATTTCGACCAAAAAAACCAGCCAAAAAATAGTGGCACGGCAGTCACCAATGGAAGCAACCATCGCGCCATCAGACCCCCTGCTTCATCAATAGTAATAACTCTCATTAATTTCTTGTCTGCATGAGTTGCCAACAAAGCAACACCAAGTAGCATAAAACTAATGGCGGTATGAATAGCCATTCCCGTTCCAGAGTTCAACCCATAAAACCAGGAAAGATCGTAAACATGACCGACTATCGATGTTAGTGCGATCGCTATAACAGTAACTGCTAATAACTGTAGAGCAAGATAATATCTGTTTATTAAGAGCAAAATCGCGCCATTAATCCAGAAAAAACACAAAGCCGTATTAGGAGACATTCTGCCACGAACGACTGCATCTACGGCATTAGAATTCTCGGGAAAAGAAAGCCAATCAGTATTTAAATCTACCTGAAAACCATATTCAAATAAGGTTAAAAGCGTAAATACAATTAATAAACATGGCAACAAATACAGGTAAACAGAAACTGAAGAATTTTTATTGTTTTTAGTCTGGTGCGAGGGATTAGTTTGTTGCCAATGCCAAAGCAAAATAGAAATGCTACTTATAATAAAGCCTAGCGCGGTGCTAACTTTCATAGTTACCCGACCTGACAAAACACTTTTTAGATTAGGCAGATCGAAGCTCCAACCGACAATAACAATTAAGCCTATAAAAATTACTAAAATAGGTAGAGTTACTGAGGCAAAACGGAGTTTATTAGCTAAATTTGGCGTTGACTTTTTATTTTGCAATAAACTGATGAGATTCATCATAATATTTTTTTTGAGAGCAGCATGTTTTTCGACTGAAGTATTTTAAAGCAGTATGCACTAGTCTCACTTTTATTAATATATACAGTTAAATTGCTATTCATAAAAAATGTATTTAAATCTTCGACCGCCACAATTTCGTTGGAGTAAATGTATTATTTCGTTATTTATTTAAGTCTTTTAATAAGAGCAAAAGTTTGTATTGTAATAGAGTGTTGCCATTCGATCTAATGAGATACTAATGTCTGACTTTGTGTAAAGACATTTGATGCCAGCTTTAAGTGTTAATTTAGTAACTTGGTATTTTAGAGGACACTTGAGAAGTTATTTTTTTTGACATTCTAATACTTGGCTTGCTCCCATAACCTTCCAATTCGCGCGTTCCTTCGCTGACGAAAAATCAGCAGGGTCGCTTGTCTTGTGGAGGCATGGGAGACGAACCTGCGTCGCCTCATTAAGTGCCGTGGATTTAGGGGACATTAATGTAATCGATCGAACTTTTCAGAAAACCTCTCAGACAACCAAGTAAACTACTTATAATTCATAAAAATTAGTTAATGATATTATGCCGCTTTATTTTATTTGTAGAGTCTTTAATTTACAATGTTTGAGATCACACAATGTTAGGTGTGAATAAACTTTGTTAAACATCAGAGAATATACTTATTCAACGGCAAACACCAAAATCGAAAATTGAAGCTGAATTAAAATATCTTTGTATTATATTTTGTAAAGCAGATCGACTAAAAACATCAATTTTTGATTTAGAGTTGATACTTTTTTACTTGATTTCTAATAAAAACTATTGTTTATTTATAATTTTAATTATTATTTTCAACTTCACTTTTGGCAGATGTTTTTTTCAAAATCTTCAAACCCGCCTGCTGCATTTCTTTGGCTCGCTGGCGATCTCCTTCAATTTGATAGATTTGGCTTAAATCTAAATAAGCATTTGCATACAGTGGCTCTAAATAAATGACTTTCTTTAATAGCATTTTAGCTGCTACTATATTTCCTTTTTCTTCTTCAATTTGAGCGAGCAGATAATGAGGAAAAACTGCTAAAGGCTCTATTTGTAAAATTTTCTGACAATATTCTATGGCTTTAGTATGCTCGCGAAGCTCGACGCTAATTTTTGCTATTTGGTTATAGGCTTCTATATTGTTTGGCTCTAGAGCAATAACTTTTTCTAATTCAGTAAGAGCCAGCTCGTATTTTTTTTGTTGGATCGAACAATTGGTTTTTTGAAGTATAGCTTTAATATCGGTCGTTTTAGAAGCGAGATTAGTTGTCGAACAATTATGATTTCCGCTATTTATTTTAGGTTTTGAATTTAGAGATTGTCTCGTAAACAAATTATTGTTTCGATCGCTATTTATTTTTGTTAGTTCAAAGTTGGCTTTTTTTGTAGATTCGGCACTATTAGAATGCACGCTTGCTTTGGTTTCAGTTTGAGGACGTTGATAGACAATTGATTCTTTAAATACTCGAATATGAAATTTACTAACGTTTTGAATAGCAATTTCTGTATGTCCAGTAACTAAATATCCCAGAGGTTCTAGACTATCATAAAATTTGTTTATTACCTTGGCGATTGCATCGTTATTAAAGTAAATAAATACGTTACGACAGATTAATAGATCGATGTTTCTTAAATTAAGCCTGGGTTGACTAAAATTGTCTTCCACCAGATTTACTTGAGAAAAATCAACCATATTTTTAAACTCGGAATTGAGGTAATAACTCTGATTATTTTTATGAAAATATTTTTGCTTTATCTCTCTTTCTACCCCTCTAAAAGACCATTCAGGATATATGCCCGATCTAGCTTTTTGCAATGCTAGTTCGTCAATATCTATACCTAAAATTTTACAATTCCATTGCTTATGGTTAGGTAGCAATTCTTTTAAAACAATTGCTAAGGTATAAGGTTCTTCACCAGTAGAGCATCCTGCGCTACAAATTCGCAGCTTTTTATCTTTTTGATTGCGGCTGATTATTTCTGGTAAAACAATAGTTTTTAAAAGCTCTATTTGAGAACGATCGCGAAAAAAATAGCTTTCGTTATTAGTTATAAAACTAATTATTTGATGCCATTCAAAATTATTTTTAAAAGACTTGGGGACTAAATACTGATAGTATGCTTCTGGAGTTTTGAAGTTTAACATTACGACCCTTTGTAAAAGACCTCTAGCTACCTTATGGCGATCTTCGGGTTTTACAACCAATCCCGTATATTGACATATCGAAGTCACAAAGAGATCGAACAAATTAGTTAACGCAAATTCTGTACTAGAAATCATTGGTAAGCTAGAGTGTAAAAGAGATATTTATTAACTATTTTTTAAAACCTTGTCTAATAAAAAAGGCGCAATTTTTGGGAGAGGCAAAACATATTGTGCCGCATTTAAAGCGATCGCTTCTTTGGGCATGCCAAAAACAATACAGGTTTTTTCATCTTGGGCGATAGTTGTACCTCCTGCCTGACTTATTGCCTGCATTCCTGCTGCACCATCTCGACCCATGCCAGTTAGTAAAATGCCTACCGCATGTTTGCCATAATATTGGGCTACAGATTTAAAATTAGCGGTAACAGAAGGGCAGTGACCGTCAACTTTGCTTCGATCGGAACAAACAAATTTACCACCAGAATTTAGCTCTAAATGATTGCCTTCTGGTGCGAAGTAGACAGTTCCAGGGTTGGGATATTGCCCCGCTACAGCAATTTTTAGCGGTAGCTGACATTTGACTGCCAACCAGTCAACAAGTCCTTTTAAGAAACCAGGACTAATGTGCTGGGTACAAAACACTGGAACAAATAGATTTTTAGGTAGTAAAGCCAAGATTTTTTGTAAAGCTTGAGGTCCACCAGTAGAAGCACCAATGGCGATCGCTTTAATTCGTGTAGTGCTTTGATATTCAGTTTTAGCAGAAGTTGTTTCTCTAACGAGTATAGATGGCAGCGTTGGCGCACTAATAAGCATCGATCGCTTGGTAAAAACTTTGACCCCGGCAATGAGCTTCAGTTTATTAACTAGCTTAGTTCCAATTTTTTCGTAGTCAGAAATTAAACCTGTAGTTGGCTTGGGAAACACATCGATCGCGCCTGCCTGTAAAAGTTGGAAAACGTTATCGCTATCTTGTTCCGCTACAGCATTGCTAATTACTAAAATTGGACGGGGATGTTTTGACATTACCTGCTTGGTAAATTCCAAACCATCCATTTTTTTCATATACAGGTCGGTACAAATGACTCTAGGCTGAAGTTGGGGAATCAATTCCAATGCTTTCTCGCCATTAGTTGCAGTACCGACAACCTCTATATCTGAAGAAGATTTAAGTATTTTTTGCAATATACTTAGAGCTACTGGAGAATCTTCAACCAATAAAACTTTAATTGGTAATTCGATCATTAATTATTTGTATCTAACTACAGGAAATGACAACTTAATTAGTTTGTAGCTGCCATCATCCATTTTTTCTGGCTGGCAAACTTAGCGATCGTTGCAATTAATTATGAAAGCGGTTTGGCAGATACTTTTTTAGTAGCTAGTACTCTAATTTTGGTAATCAACTCTTTTTGAACAGCTTCGGAGTCATTATTACCTGCGGGTTTAGCCATTATATCTACTGCCCCTGCCTTCATAGCTGCATAAATATTATCAACATCAGTTTTTTGGACGGCGTTGCTTAAAACTAGAATAGGTACGGGATATGCTGCCATTACCTGTTTGATAAATTCATAACCATCCATTTGGGGCATTTGTAAGTCAGTACAAATTACATCGGGCTTAACTTGAGGAATTAAAGCCATTCCTTCTTTACCATTTGCTGCTTTGCCTACCACCTCAATATGGGGAGAAGAAGCGAGCATGTTTTCGTAAATGCTCATGGCAACAGCAGAATCTTCAACTAATAAAACTTTAATTTGAGACATAGTTAATCCTTTTTAGTAAATTAAGATAGCGAATAAGTGAAACGAGTAATAAGCTTAGTTGTTATAGCTTAGGGGTTTGCCACCAGCCGAGGTTAGAATTAAGTCGTAATACATAGCGTTAAAAAATAGTAATTGTTATTTATGCGAGTCTTTGAAGAGTTTCGAGCAACAGCTTTTGGTCAAAATCACCTTTAGTTAAATAAGCATTTGCCCCTGCTTCAGCACCACGTCGCTTGTCTTCTGCCGATGCTAGAGTAGTCACCAAAATAATTGGCAGTTCGTTATATGCTTCTAATTGGCGAATTCGAGTCGTAAGTTCAAAACCATTCATGTTAGGCATTTCAACGTCAGAAACCACAGCATCAAAATTTCCCTGTTGCAGTTTTTGGAACCCTTCTGCTCCATCTACAGCAATAGCTACTTCATAATTAGCACCTTGTAACAGACGTTTCATTTGAGTGCGAATAATAATCGAATCTTCGACGAGCAAAAGCTGTTTTTTGCTCTTTTGTTCGATACGTTTGGGAGCGACAGACGTATTTTTTAGCCCTTCGATCAAACCTGGAGGAGAAAGAACCATACAAACGTTGCCATTGTCCAAAATAGTTGCCCCTAAAATACCTCTAATGTTGCGGACTAGTTTACTTTGAGGCTTGAGAACAATATCTAGACGTTCGACAACAAGATCGACAACCAAAGCTAAGTAGTTGCTTCCTACCTGCACGATGACACAAGCAAAATCATCACTAGATATACCAGTCGTTGGAATTTCTTCGACAGTGGATAGCTGCAAAATGTCGGCTAACCAAAAAATAGATATCGGTTGACCTTCAAAAGAAACCGCTTGACTACCTTCGATGGTGAAAATATCTTGTCGCGATACCATTCGCATGGTACGGACATATTCTATCGGTATGGCGTATGCCGTTTGGGCAACTTCGACGATGATGACGCTGGTAGTAGCAAGGCTATTGTTGAGACTAATGCGAAACTGACAGCCGCGATCGCGTGTAGAATTAACTTCAATCGCCCCTTTGAGCTTTTCGATATTGGCACGGACTACATCTAAGCCAACACCCCGTCCAGAAAGTTCGCTAACTTTAGTGCGCGTAGAAAACCCAGAGGCAAAAATTAGCGATCGCACCCGTTCCTCGCTCATGGCTGCTAACTCGGCTTCGGTATGTATACCTTTACGCAGAGCGGTTTTTTTGATGCTGTCGAGATCTAACCCCCGCCCGTCATCGCTAACTTCGATAACAATACTGTTACCAGTACGCTTGCCCTGAAGACGTAAAGTTGCAGTGGGTGCTTTTCCTTTTCGCTCTCTTTCTTGAGGAGTTTCAATACCGTGATCGATCGCGTTACGGATTAAATGCAGCAAAGGATCTTTGATGGCTTCTAAAATTTGTTTGTCAGCTTTAGTGTCGGCACCTTCGACGATAAAATCAATTTGTTTTTGTTGCTGTTTGGCTAAATCTCTAACCATGCGGTTAAAGATATTAAATACAGTCGATAATGGTAACAGACGTAAATTTTGAATCCCCGCTTCTAGCTGTTCGGCAATGATACTCAAACTAGCGACATCTTCGTCGGCTCTAAGTTTCAGGCTTTCAATCAGGTTACCGAAATACTCAAAACGTTCTTGAGTCTTTTGAAAAAGATGCTGTATCGGTAACAACTGCTCTCTAGTTAAGGATTTCTCGATACGAGCCAACTTCTGGCGATCTCTACGAGCATTTTGTTCCCATTCTTCCCAAAGAGTGAAAATTTTTTCAATTTCAAAGGTTTGGCGAGATACACGCAGTTTGGCAACAGCTAATTCGCTTGCCTGAGTCATTAAGATATCCAGCTTGCGAGGTTCGACTCGAATAGAATCAATTTGTAATTCTCGATCGGCTACTGCTGCAATAGTAGGTTCGGCAGTTGATGTCGAGACGAGTGAAGTTTTTTCAACAGAACTTAGCTCTAAAATGGGGCTGTCATCGGACGATTCTAAGCCACAATCAGCTTCGTTAAATAACTCCTCATCATCTGCAAACAAGTTGCTATCGTCGAACAAAGCATCCTTGGTATTACTGTCACCGCCAAAGTCTGGTTCGCTACTTACTAACTCGTCCGAATTAGCAGCATAGGATTCTGCTTCAATTAGGGCAGCTAAAACCTCAAAAGTATTGACATTAGCCGCTTTTCCAGTAACCGCTTCGGTAGCCAGTTTATCGATCGCATCTAGCCCCTGATACAGGCGATCGCATAATTGACTATCGATCGCTCTTGCACCCTGCTTGACTTGAGTTAGGCAATCTTCTAATTGATGAACGAGCATTTCAATGTCATTCAAGCCCAACATTCGCGAATCGCCCTTTAAAGTATGCGCTTCCCGCAAGAATTCTTCTAAAGCCGCAGTATCTTGAGGATTTTTTTCTAACTGCATTAGTTCTGCTTCTAGCTTTTGCAAATGTTCGCTGCTGGAAGTTTTGTATAAATCTCTAAGTTCGTCGTCTTCAATAATCATGGCTAAAAAGAATTGATTTGCTGTTAAAGGAGCCTATTTGGTCAGTAGGAGTAGTTATACTAATGTTTTTAAGTAATTTGCTGAGTTTTGTAGACGGTCTGCCGAAGCTTTAACCTGTTGAATTCCTACTTCCGAATCTTGCGCACCTAGATTGAGAGCATTAATTGCTGCCAGAATTTCTTGAACTCCTACCGCCTGCTGTTTGACATTCAGTGAGATTTGTTGGCTGTTGATAAAAACGTTTTCGATGGCATTTTTAACATTGATAAATGTCTGTGCCGTATCTTGTGCGAGTTGAATACTAGCTTCAGTGGTTTTACTCCCTTCATCTGTTACCATTACTGCGCTATTCATTGCCGTTTGAATATCCCCTACCAAGCCGTTAATTTTGTCAGCCGATTTACGACTTTCATCAGCTAACTTACGAATTTCAGTAGCTACTACTCCAAAACCTTTACCATGTTCACCTGCCCGTGCTGCTTCTACCGCAGCGTTTAACGCCAGTAAATTAGTTTGGTCGGCAAGTTCGGCGACTAAATCAGAAATGCTAGCAATTTGCTTGGTCTGTTGACTGAGATGAATAATCTGCTCGGCAATTGCACCCACTCTTTCTCTAAGATTTTCCATTCCTGCCATAGTTTGTCGTACGATTTGCGCTCCTTCTTCAGCTAGTGAAAGAGCTTCATTAGCACCAGCACTAGAGGCTTCGGCTTGTTCGGCAGATTGTCTGGAAGAGGCTCCCAACTCATCTACAGTTGCGGTAGTTTGATTGACAGAACTTGCCTGACTGGCAATGTTGCGTTCTTGTTGGTCTAAAGTTGTGGCAATTTCGGTAGAAGTTTGAGCGATCGTGGTTCCCACATCCTCAATTGCTAAAATATAGCGGTTCATCATACGCAAAACTATCAGCCAAGAAAACAGCAAGACAACTAAAGCAATCGCTATTGCTATAATTGTCGAACGGACTCCTTGAGATTTTAGAGCGATATTCGTTTCCACATAGTTTTTAAGAGCCGCAGTAGTTTCTGCCAAACCTTCGGCGTAAATTGCTTTTTGCTTTTCGTATTCTGGACTGAGAAGCAAAGCTTCTGCTGCTTGGGCATTTCCCTGTCCGATTAACTCAAAGGCTCTGTCTTCCATAGCAATCAGCTTATTATTGGCTTCATTGGTTTTAGACATCCCTTCAGTTTCAAACACATTAGGCAATAATTCTTGTGCCTCAGCCAGTGCTGCATCGAGATTTGGAACTTGCTCTAAATAACGTTTTTCCCAGCGTTCGTTGCCTGTGGTAGCTGCCAGACGCGCGCTAGAAGTCAAAACCTCATCTAAATAAACAATTCGGTTGCTGAGATTAATGATGTTTAGGTCTTGTGTTTGGAGTTTGGCAAAAGCTTTGTATAAATCTAAGATGTACCAACCCATACCCCCACATAAAGATACAGTTAAAAAGATCGGAATAATTAAAATTTTGAGATGGCGATAATTTTTAAGGGATATTTTGTTATTCATAGTATTTAGTTGAAGATATATTCGGAAACAAAAGTACTATAGGCAGAGTAAAAATAACTCTAAAAACTGCTCAGACAATTTCTTGAAGATCTTTAGCAGAATCTCTTAAGTTAGCAGTAGAAACTTTGACTTGATTAATGCCAGCAGCAGTGTCCTGTGCACCTAGGTTGAGAGCATTTATTGCCGAGAGAATTTCTTGAATTCCCACCGCCTGTTGTTTGGTGTTAAGAGAAATTTGCTGCGTATTGATAAATACATCGTCGATCGCATTTTTGACGCTGACAAAAGTTTCTGCCGTTCCCCTGGCTAACTGAATGCTAGATTCGGCAGTTTTGTTGCCTTCATCTGTTACCATTACTGCGCTGTTCATCGCTGCTTGAAGGTCTACGACCAAGTTATTGATTTTTTCGGCAGATTTGCGGCTTTCGTCAGCCAGCTTGCGAATTTCGTCGGCGACAACGCCAAATCCTTTGCCATGTTCTCCAGCGCGAGATGCCTCAACTGCGGCGTTGAGTGCCAGCATGTTGGTTTGATTGGCGACATTGGCTACCAGATCGGAGACGATGGCAATTTGACCTGTTTGTTGGCTGAGGTTAATAATTTGCTCTGCAATTTCTCCGACTCGGACTTTAAGATTTTCAATACCTGCCATCGTTTGCTCTACGGTTCTCGCTCCTTCCTGGGCTAGAGAGAGAGCTTGACTTGCTCCTGCTGTAGAAGCTTCAGCTTGTTCGGCAGATTGTCTCGAAGAAGCACCCAACTCGTCTACGGTAGCGGTAGTTTGGTTGACAGAACTGGCTTGGCTGGCAACTGTTCGTTCTTGTTGGTCTATGGTGGCAGCAATTTCTGTAGAAGAAGAAGCGATCGCACTAGTTAGGCTTTTTAAAGTAGCCGTAATCCTGCGAGTTAAAGTAATAATAATGCCAATAATAATTAAGTTAATCCCAAAGATAACCAACTGTATTATTCTCAATCTTCTAAGTTTTGCTGCTGCGGCATCCTCGGCAGCAAATACGCCATTGTTAATCAATTCAAAAAATTCTTCGCTGTTCTCGTAGAGAATAGCTTCGCTGGCTTCATTGGTTCTAGCAGCTACAATATTCTCTTTCAACTGATTCCAAGCAGATTCTACTTCCAGCATGATGCTGAAATATTCTGGATCGGTTGCTCTTGGCAGATTTAATTCTTCGTCTCCATTTATCAAACCGTTGACAATTTGGTCTAATTTAGCAATCAGTTTGTCGTTAGACTGTCCTGTTAGTTCTTGTTTGACCAATCTTTGAGTTGCTCCGCGCACAATACCGCTATAGTTAACTACGCGGCTATCACCAGATGATGCTCCCAAAAATACCGAGCCAATACTACCTACAGCAACCACGACAATCCCTGCTGCTGTAAGAGATAGTTGAGTACTAATTTTCATAATATTTTTTCCGCATAAATTTATTTAAATACTTACCGCCAACGCTTATTGGGACAGCATCTTTGATATGTCAATAATGCCGATTGGTTTGCCTGAATAGTTTGTCGTACCTTTAAAGTACTTAGAGCTATTAGAATCTAAAGCCAGAGGAAGAGCTATAGTTTCAGCAGGGCAATTAGTTACGTCCACAACGCGATCGACTAGAATGCCAGCGATCTCGTCATCTACATTGACCGCCACTGCTTTAGCTGCCTGATTGTGGCGATTGGCAAAGCCAGCTTGCAGAGCGCGATCGCTCTGTAAATTTAAAACCTGCCGTAAATCGATTAAAGTTAGAATTTCGCCCCTTAAGTTCATATTGCCAACAATATGACTCGGACATTGCGGAATTGAGGTTATCTTGCCAATTTTGGTAAATTCTCTAACGATGTCTAAATCTATACCAAAATATTCGCCATCAATATCCACCACTGCTAGAGACGTTAGTTCGGAATCTTCCGTCTGTTCTGCAACTATGCGCAAATTTTCGGCTCTTTGCCTCATAATTGCGCTTTCTTTAGCAGTAGCCTGGGGAAAATAGAGATCGTAAAAGTTTCCTGCTGGCTTTGGTTCGATAGATTCTGCCGCTTCAGTCTCACTAGCATCTTCGATTAGAGCTACTACTCGATCGCGATGGCGAACTAAATTATCTACGTCAAGCAAGAAAACTACTTCATCTGCTATTTCCGCCACGCCAGCTACAAAAGCAGCATTAATATCGCGATCGCGTCCGTAAGATAAATCTGTTTTAATTAATTGAGGCTCGATGTATTTAGCTTCTCTTACGTCATGAATGACAATACCAATTTGTAATCCTTGAGACTCTACTACAATGACGCAATCATTAGAATGGCAGCCTTCAAAACGATGTCCAAAGCGCAAATCCAGGTGCATTATCGGCGTAATCTGAGAGCGCAGATTGAGCAGACCAATAATGTCATTAGGAGCTTCAATGGCAGGTATTAGCTCTGGTAACAAAAATATCTCTCTAACGCAATTAGCATCAATGGCATAAGGCAAACCATGCAGGCTAAAAATCAGATATGGTCTACTTTCCATGTAAGAATAAAAATTTAATTTAACTTCATCGAAGATTTACAATTAAGTATTCCCAAGTCGAGAGTTTTTATTTAAAGAACATTGGCATTGACATATTTATTTACAACTTGTCTTAACTGTTCTGGCTCAAATGGTTTTGTGATGTATTTATCCGTTCCTGCCAAATGACCTTTCATTTTGTCTAACAACCCATCTCTGGCTGTAACCATAACAATAGGTAAATCGTGAAATTTGGGAATTTTTTTAATCGTTTTGCAAAACTGTAGACCATCTACATCTGGCATGGTCAGATCGAGTAATACTAGTCGAATTGGTTCTCGATTGAGAATTGCCAAGGCATCTTTAGCATTACCTGCCAAAACTACTCGATAAACTTCTTTTAAAGCTCGTTCGATACTTTTTTGCACGATGGGACTATCATCTACAGAAAGAATCATTGGCAAGTCCGAATTTTCTGGTGTCTGCTGAGTACGATCGCTACTACCAGAAGTCGAACCATCTCTGGTTGTATTTTGTTCAAAATCTATCCAGTTGAGCTTTACCCACTTATAGTAAGTTTGAGCCACTGCTAGAGGATCTCGATCTATTTTTTCGGCAATAGCTAACAGACTGCGTCTGCCATTGACATATTTTTGTAAATGTTCTTTTACTGTTGAATTATTAATCCTGTCGAGATTTTCTACTTTATAGGGAATTGCATTCATTGAAGGAACCAAATCTTCTATTGCCTTCCATTTTTGTTGCCGTTTATTTAATTCTTGTTGCAGAGTCTTCCACTTCAAACCATGTCGATCTTCCCCATAACTAAGATCGAACTCTGTTGTAGTTTGCCACTTAGCAACTCCTGGAAACTGCCACAAGCGGTCTAGATGTTGCACGATTTTTTTGAATACACAGTTTTCAACTTGTTCCCAGGTCAAAATCTTAATTTTGACAAATAACTCTAAAATTTCGCGAAAAGATGTAGAGTCATCGACTCTCTCTTTAGCAGTTTGTATAGCAACATTAATAAAATCTGGTTTAAACTTTTTAACCAGCATCTCGGCAAATTTTAAATTACTAGGAATTGTTAATCCTCCAAATACGAGTTCGCCATTGCGCCAGATTAAAACGCAAGTATTGCAAGTGTTTACAAAATTGCCCTGAGTTTCTATATGAAAAGTGCCTGAAAAATTCTGGCTACTTAAAATTTCTAGTACAGAACTTAATTCTTGCGACTTATATTGTTTTGATTGCATGGTTTGTCAACCCAACAAGAAGAGTAACTAAAATAACATCGAGCAATTACAAAGGGTAATTATTATTTATAGTTCCCTCAAAACCGTTCAAACTAACATGGCAAAAAATGACAAAAATGTGTATTCGTTACTAGCTATAGCTTTCCTACTCGATTTTCGATCCACAAAGGAACGCACCAAGACGGGAACAGGTAATAAGCAATAGATATTCTCTGATTTTGTTTGAGATTGCTGTATTACTTTGAATTATTAAAATTTATCTACAAAAGTTTGAAAACCGCTATAAATTAAAAACACGTCTCAAGAATGCTGAATTTTCGTGCCAACATCTATAAAATTAAGATAAATTGAGAAACAGATATTAAGACCAATATGCTAGGAAATTTTCAGCAAAGTCATTTGCGAATTGAGATCGAGGCACAGGCAGAAGCTATTCGCGATAGTCTGCTAGAAGGCGAACAGCTCAAACAGTGGATGTGGCCCCAGCGTTTTACCTCATTACCATCGCGACTCAAAACAGGAGCGAGTTTTAGTAGTTTCTTAGGAATAATCGAAATTAAACATCAGGTAGACTTAGTAGAAGATAATTGTCTGCGTCTGTTGCTCGGTAAAGGTATTGATGGCTATCATGAATGGTATTGGGGTGAAGGCTGGCTACAATCGCGGCTTGAAGGAATATCAATCTTACCGCTAAGTTTAGGTCAAAGCCTTAGTCTGCTTCGCTTGCGTCAGCATTTAGCTACTCGCTGAGTTGTTCGAGTGAAGGCAACTGCCAAAACTAAAATTTAGATTTGGAACAACAATATTTCTAGAGCTAGATAGCAAAACATCGTACTAATTATTAAAATTGCGGTAGTCGAAAAAGCCGATTGAGCTTCTGAAAGATTCAAAATTTGAGCGCAGCCTGCATAGAGAATAAAAATGGTGTAACAACATCCAGAAATCGATAGTAGTACGATTAAAGGAGCGATAAAAGAATAAATCAGGCTAATAAAAACCGAGGCAAAAGCTATTGGCATTAAAGCCGTACCCGCTATGAAAAAGTCGCTGGAAATGCTACCAGAATTGCGATAAAAAGAACGAATAATGCTATTTGACAATAGGAGACTAAAAAAAGGAATTAGCCCGAGAAAAAACCTTAGCCAAATAGATATTTCGGATTCTTGCCAAATAGAATAGCTAATAACAAAACAGACAGAGGATAACACGCCATAAATTACTCCGACTTGAATTGCCTGTTTCCTTCTCATGCGAGAATAAGCAGGTAGCAATCCACCTACAGGATTGACCAGATATACGGGCAACGCTAGCAAAGCATTGGCGATCGCATTATTAGAGCTATTTGACATTCGGTCGATCTTTCTTTTTTTCACGGTTAGGTCGCGAATCACTTTTTGACTTCGATAGTAAGCGCGGTTATCATTTTGCTTTCTGAACAGTCTAGCTGCCTGTCGCAAATCTTCAACTGCTGCTAAATTTTGATTACTCTCCTGATAGGCGAGACCGCGATAGTAATATGCTTGAGCGTAGTTTTTCTCACGGGCAATAGCAGTGGTATAAGACTCGATCGCCGATTGAACATATCCCAGGCTAAAACGCGCTCTTCCTTGATAATAGTAGGCTTTGGCAACTTGCGGATCGATTTCTAAGACTTGATAACAATCGTCTAAAACCCCACGATAGTCGCTTAATTTATAATGCATTTCGCATCTTTTGAGATAGGCATCGATCAAGGTTGGCTCTAGGGTTATGGCTTGTGTATAGTCCTCAATTGCCTGTCTGTATTCTTTGGCTTGCGATCGCTGCATACCTCGAAAATAAAAATCTCTAGCTGTTTCTAGCTGAATTTTTGGTTGTGTTTTATGAAAAGGGAAGTCACGATCGTAACGACGACGTTTGGTAGCATCGGAAAGAACGTCGTATGCTTGAGAAATTTGTTTGAATTTTTCGGCTGCCTCATCATTGTTAGGATTTAGATCGGGATGATACTGACGAGCTAAACGGCGAAAAGCCGCTTTAATTTCTTTTAATTTGGCATCTGGACTTACTTCCAGAATTAAATAATAATTTTCAACCCTTGCCATTTACTTATATATTTTTAGAGATACCGCTCGATCTTGTTATATAGACTGCCCCATCGCCGTGACCAACACGGGAAAAAAATTCTTTAGCATCAGCATAATAAAATAATAATAATTAGTTATTAAAAAGCAATTAGTTTATAGTTTACGTCTCATTTGCTAACAAGCGCTATTTTCGATTTATATAGATAGAATAGTTTATATTGAATAGGGCATAAAAATTGACCATAATAGCTATGATATTGGCAATTTATGCGTAAAACACGTCTATAATGTAAATTTTTGCCAATTTTACTGAATTTTATTTTTTTTCTCTTGCGCGAACTAAAGATAGAGGTGTAAATTTATCTAGTCTCATAACATAACTCGTTCGGGTTTAATTGTCGATTGAGCGATTGCCATCAAGATGTACTAATATTTTTTCGTGCTTTATGCGCACTTTTTTAATTATTTGGATCGGACAAGTTGTTTCTTTGTTAGGTTCCAAACTAACCGAATTTGCTCTAGGCTTTTGGATTTTGGAACAAACTTATCACGGTACGGGAACTATAAGTCAATTTGCTCTGACGATACTGCTGATATATTTACCAAAGGTGATTATTTCTCCTCTGGCAGGAGTGTTAATAGATCGCTGGAATCGCCGCAACGCAATGATGCTCAGCGATTTAGGTACGGGCGTAATTACCACTATCGTCTTGCTGTTAGTAACGTCCAACCACTTACAGGTTTGGCATATCTATATAGCCGTTACCGTTACCTCAAGCTTTAATAGTTTTCAACAGCCAGCATACATTGCTGCTATTGCCCAACTCGTTGCCCCACAAAATTTAAGTCGCGCTAACGGCATGGTTCAGGCTTCTTCTGCCATTGCCAAAATTGCCGCTCCTGTCATTGCGGGGATGTTAATGAAATTTACTGGTTTAGAAACAATTTTAACGATCGATTTAATTACTTTTGCGATCGCTATTATGACTCTCGTCTTTGTCAAATTTCCCAATCTTCGTAGAACTCGTAAAACCAAACAGCAAGTTATCGAACGATTACTAAAAGATACGGTTTCTGGCTGGAACTATATTGCTTTAAGACCTGGATTATTGCGTCTGATTGGGTTTATTGCGGTCAGTTACTTTACGATGGGAATGCTGGAAATAGTTTTGTGGCCCTTGCTATACGAACCCAATTCTACAGAACAGTTGGGAATAGTTTTGTCTATTGGTGGTTGTGGAATGCTTTTAGGTAGTATTCTCATGAGTTTTTGGTCTGGTCCACAAAATCGCGTCCTGGCAATTATTGGCTTTGTTGGTTTTCAAGGCGCGATCGTCTTATTTGGCGGTACGAGAATATCAGTTTTCGCTTTGGCAGTCGGTATTTTTGGCTATTTATTTTCCCAGCCAATTATTGTCAGCCTCAATCAAGCTATTTGGCAGAGCAAAGTTCCCACTCATTTGCAAGGACGTGTATTTGCTTTACAGCAGACTTTAGAAAGATCTTTGGCAATTTGCGCCTATATGCTAGCAGGACCTCTGGTAGATAATTTTTTAAATCCTTTAATGGCTCGTAATGGATTTGTTGCCGAGTTGGTCGGTAGATTTATAAATACGGGCATGGGACAAGGTGTTTCTTTACTATTGGTGCTGCTAGGAATAGTTAACTTAATAACTGTAGCGATCGCTTTCCGAGAACCGCGCTTGCGAAATTTAGAGACAGAACTACCAGACAAAAATCAGTTTTTGGGCAAAAAAGAACATCATCAGTTGACTTAACCATCTATTAGGCGATGAATATATAGTTATTCTAAAAAGAAACTATAGGTATGAGTAATCGAGATTGAATTAGCTCTAACTCTACTAATGACTTACTAGCAACCACCAACAAAAAGCTAGTTGATTTATTCATGAGAAAATTGATTGAAATGACTACATCTAAAAAAGTGGTTGAATTAATTGTGCAAATAAAAACTCCGTCACCTATTTGGAACGGAGAAAAATCAAGAAAAACAAAATTATCTAGTTTTAAACTGAAATCTAAAACCCAATCTATTGAGCCTGAATAGTTTCTAGTTTTGCTTCTACTTTTTGCACCACATTATCGGGTAAAGGTACATAACCCAACTCTTCAGAATAATCTTGCCCTTCTTCTAACGACCAAGTAAGAACATCTTTTAAAGCTTGCAGCTTTTCAGGATCGTTATAGTTTTCGTATGCTAAAACCCAAGTATAAGTAACAATAGGATAAGATTCATCGCCTTCAGGATCGGTAATAAAGGCGCGTAGGTTATCTGGCAAGGTAACAGCTTCGAGAGTTTTGCTAGCAGACTCTACTGAAGGAGCGATATAGTTCCCTGCTTGATTTTCTAAGCTAGCTGTAGGAATGTCTTGCTGTTTGGCGTAGCCGTACTCTATATAGCCAATCGAACCTTCGGTTTGTAAAATTTGAGCGGTAACACCTTCATTTCCTTTAGCACCAATACCCACAGGCCATTCTACTGTTTTACCGCTACCTACTTGTTGTTCCCATTCAGGACTAATTGCGCTGAGGTGTTGGGTAAAAACTCCAGTAGTACCACTACCGTCAGAACGATGCACTACGTTAATTTTAGTATCGGGTAAGTTGGCATCGGGATTAATTTCAGCAATAGCTGGATCGTTCCAGTTAGTAATGTTACCTAACAAAATATTTGTATATACATCTCGCGATAGCTGGAGATTTTCAACATCAGGAAGGTTGTATCCCAAGACGATACTGCCAGCCGTCATCGGTAACAGGGCTACTCCACGTTCGACCTGTTGCATTTCTTCATCCGTCATTGCTACATCGCTAGCACCAAAGTCTACAGTATTTTGAATAAACTGTTCTACTCCCGCACCACTACCAACAGATTGATAGGTTACTTGTACATTGGGATTTACTTTGTTGTATTCAGAAAACCAGCGTTGATATAAAGGTGCGGGAAAACTAGCACCAGCACCTGTTAGAGATGCAGAAACATCACTTCCTCCCGAAGAAGTTCCACCTTCTGATGAAGGCTCAGTAGGAGATTGACCGCCGCCACAGGAAGTAAGACTGACAGTAACGGCAATTAGAGGGGCAAACCATAGCTGTCGTTTGGAAAAAATTGCGGAAACCATATATTTTTGTCTTTCGTTCGTTATGTTTGTAATTTGAATTAAATTTTCGCGATTGACTAAAAAATGCTAATTCCTTCGCTGGGATAACCTTTTTGGTCGGTAGTCTTACTAATTTTTGAAGATCTTTACCAAAATAACTTTCGCTAGTTATCCACAAGTAAAAATTAGGTAAACAAAAGATTAACAACCTGCTAAAAAACTGTTTAGGGTGGACATTGTCCACCCTAATTTTTGTCTGTATGATATTTAGCTGAAATAAACCAGTAACGGCACTACTTTTAGAAGGAGAAAGTAGTACGAATTACGCCTACGTAAACTTCGTCAGCATCTTCATCGTGGTTGGGATTGAAGACTACATAAGCACCAGGAGTGATTAAGATATTGTCGTTAAGAGGGAATTTATAAAGTGCCTCAACGATGTAGGAAGTATCTATGTCTTCTGCAATGCCTGCTTCATCGGTAGTGAATTTGGGAGGTTGACCGCCAGCAAATGCTAACACGGCACCTTCTCTACCAAAGTCAAGAATAGAAACGTTAGCACCCCAAGTCCAGATATCTCCACTTGCGTCACCGCCTTCTAACTGTTCGGCATCGGCATAGCCACCAAAACCAGCAATGACAAAACGTTCGCCCAAACTATAGGTAACAGAACCACCAAACTTGTTAGCAGCAGTAGCTACCTCGCCAAATGGTTCGGCGGCAGCTCCGTTAACTGTACCTCCAGAGAGATCCACGCTATCACCAGTTTCGTAACTACGAATATAGGTCAAAGCTAAATCTAGATTCTCGATGGGAGAAAATTCAACTTGTCCACCTGCACTGAAAGAACCATTGTATAGACCTTCACCATCTGCAGGATCGTTGCCATTATCAGTTAGATACAAACCAGTTACGGTAATTCTATCGTCTAACAAACTAGCGCTAACGCCAGCACCAGCACCTTCAGTACCTCTAAGTACGAGAGGATTGCGGCGGTTAAAGCGAGACAAAGCACCAGTACCGCTACTTTCTAGAATGGGGTTGCCGACAGCAAGAATGTCATATAGATCGAGACTGTTAGCTCCAACCCAAACGTTCAGCCTTTCGCCTACCGGGAAGCGATAGTACAAATCGTCGAGGGCAATATTGTTACCACCACCAGCATCAAAACCAAGACGAGTTGAATCGGTACCAGTAACGTCGCTACGCAAAATATCGTCGAAGTTACCTGCTTCTAATCTAGTCCGCAAACGGTCTTCACCAAAGAAACTGGTATCGAAGTTCAAGCGGACGCGATCGCCGAAGGTAGTCTGCGAGTCAACCTCTTCACCAAAGGCTTGCTGAACAGAGAAAATTGCTTCTCCACTCAGTTTAGTAGTAGTAGAAAACTGATTGTCTTCTAAGAAAGCGGTACGGCTTTCGATATTATCAATACGACCGCCAAGAGTAGCTAGTTCTGCTTCAAACTCCTGAGCGAGACGATTCATCGTGTCTAAATCTTCTCTGGTAACGGCTTCAGAAGAAGCAATCAAACGCTCGATTTGATTTAAGCAGGAGTTTAAACCAGCAGCAAATTCATAACGGGTTAGAGCCTGACTGCCGCGATAGGTTTGATTGGGATAACCAGCAATACAGCCATAGCGGTCTACTAAGCTACGGAGAGCTTCATAAGCCCAGTCGGTAGGTGATACGTCGCGAAGCTGGTTGACGTTAGTTACCTGAGACTGGGAAGAAGTAGAGTTATTTTGGTAGCGATCGATCCGTTCTAAAGTTTCGTTTACCGAACTGTCGTTACCATTTTCGGGCAGTGCTTGAGCATTTGCCCCATTAGCAGTCAAAAGAGAAGCGGCAAATATTGCAGGAGCAACTTTCAAAGTTTGCCAAAATAATTTACTCATCTGTAATCCTCACACCTAAATTGGATTTCTATTTACAAAACAGTAGTTTTAGTTACCACGTAAATATATTGTCTATGCTTGACAATATATTCAATAATTTGCCTACTAAAATCGACCGATGGTCAGATTATTTTTTGGCATAAGTGGCTTGAAAAACAACTTTGTTTCGATCTCTAACCATAAGCGGTTAAATTACTATTTTCTGTGATTTAGATCGTCTTGACGTAAATTATCACAGAAGTTAAACCAGATAAATTGCCTTGCAGTTATCTGTATTCATCATCGATTTTAATTTAAAAAGCTAAACTGGCGGTAATGTCAAGTTTAAGCAAAGCTTAAACGTTGGTTAAACAGTTGCGATCGGCTTTGCCGCTGGCTGCGCTAACCGCGTTCTGTCGGTCAGATACCGCTCAATTTCTCTGGCCCGTAACTATATATGAAACTCGTTGACCGATATTGGTAGCATGGTCTGCCATTCGTTCCAAATGGCGTGCGATTAACGCTAAAAGTAAGAACGGCTCTACTACTCCTTGAATATCTTTTTGATATGCCAGAACTTCGTACAGGTTTTCATAGGCATCATCTACCGTATCGTCCAAATCTTTGACTCTTTTGCCTGCTGTAGCGTCGAGATCGGCAAGAGCCACCAAGCTAGTAGCTAGCATAAACTGAACGTGTTCGGACATTAGTTCGATTTCTTTTAAAGAATCGTGAGGCGGATACTTGACTAATTTTAAAGTCATTTCGCTGATGTCTTGAGCATAATCGCCAATTCTTTCTAGATCGCGCACCAACTGCATAAAGGCACTTAACAACCGCAGATCTTGAGCGACGGGTGCTTGTAGAGTCATTAAAGCAGCACAATCTAGCTCGATTTGACGATAGTAAGCATCTATGCGCTTTTCTAAATAAGTAATCTTTTTAGCAGCTTCTAAATGACGCTGAAACAGGCATTGGTGACTCAAGCGCAAGGACTCTTCTACTAAAGCTCCCATACGTAAAACGTCTTGCTGAACTCTTTTAAGAGAACGCTCTAGTTGATTGGAATCCGAACGATTAGCTTGAGGTAATGACACGGGTTGTTAAAATCCTACTATATAACATGATAGTTCTCCTCTGTTGATAACAAAAAAAGTTTAAGATTTTATTAGAAATAGTATTGTAAATTACTAAACCAACTAAATTTTTGCGGGTTTTTCAGTAGGCAGAGTAACTTGTAGCCAGGCACCTCCAATTTTAGGGTCATTTTTAGCACAGATTGAGCCGCCATGAGAACGAATAATTTGTTGAGCGATCGCTAGCCCCAAACCACTACCGTCTCCATTTGACTGAGTTTCGGGCAATCTGATTCTCAAGCGAGATTTGTCTCCTCGATAGAGTCGCTCAAAAATATAAGGTAGATCGGATTCTGAAAAACCTCTGCCAGAGTCAATTACGTCAATAGTTATTTGCTCTATGTCAGTTTTGGTAGCTGGTTGCAGAGTAACTCTAACAATAATTTCTGTTTGAGGAGGGGTGTGTTTGATAGCGTTATCTAATAGATTTAGCAAAACCTGAATCAGGCGCGAGCGATCGGCGGCAAGAGATATATTGGTAGTACCAAAATAAGTTAGAGCTACCTGTTTTTTGTTGGCAATCGGTTCTAAAATCTGCCAAACTGACAAAATTAGCTGATGTAAATCGAGGGTTTCGTATTTAAGAATGCGATGGGGTGCTGCTTCTAATTGAGTTAAGTCGAGCCATTGGCGAACTAGTTCGCTCAGACGATTAGTTTCGCGCAGCATTTGTTCTACCCAGCGTCGTTCGGGATTTTGTAATCTAGTCAGTAGATTTTCTGCTACTAGAGAAATTGAGGTTAGAGGCGTTCTAAGTTCGTGAGTCAGATCGGAAAAAGTGCGATCGCGCGACTGAGACAATTCTACTAACGGCTGGCGGTCGAGGAGAAAAACGCCTACCTGTTCGTTAGGTAAGGGAAAGCCAAAGCCCTGAAGGGCAATTGATTCGACAATTTTAGTTGAGGCAGCAGAGTCAGATGTTGCTTGAGTTTCTTCGTCGTTAGCACAACGGGTAAAGTAATAAGTCCATTTTTTTTCTTGAACTTGCTGTAGTTGACGAGTCTGTTCGATCAGGCGATCGAGATCGTACGAACGTACTAGCTCTAGCAACAGACGGATTCGGTCGGCTCGCCGATAGTCTATTTTTAGCAATTGTCGTGCCTGTAGATTGCAGCCTAAAAGTTGATTCTCGGCATCTACCTGGAGATAACCAACAGGTGCCCGTTCGATTAACTGCTGCCAGACTTCTCGTTCGCTTTCTAACTCTCTGCGTCGTAAATCCAGTTCGTTCAACCTGCGCCGCACCTGAGAAATTATCGGTAGGGCAACTGTAGGCTCATCATTTAAGGCAAAAGTAGCTAACAGCTTGCGCAGCTTCTGTTTGAATTTGTATTGCTGCCAAGTACAAAATGCAACTCCTAGTAATAGTCCCAAGCAAAACTCTACGGCAGCCATTAGTTTTTTTTAGTCCTTGTGTAACTTCGATTTGCTCTACGTTACTAATCATATTGACAACTAGACTAAAATTCTACTGAATAGCTTTTTATGATTGCCGCCTATACTAAATATTTATTTTAATTAAATATTAGATATTAACCAAAACGATATCCAAAACCGCGTACGGTTATAAGATATTCTGGCTGGCTCGGTTCTAATTCCAGCTTTTCGCGCAGCCAGCGAATATGAACGTCTACTGTTTTAGTATCTCCCAAAAAATCAGGTCCCCAAACCTGCTCGATTAACTGCTCTCGCGACCATACTCGGCGCGGATAACTCATAAATAGCTCCAATAGCCGAAATTCTTTAGGTGATAAATTGACTTCGGTGCCTCGAACTAATACCCGACACTCCTGGGGAAAGAGACTGATATCTCGATATTTTTGGACTGGAGTTGAGGATAAATTGCTGTATCTCTGGCGACGCAATAGCGCGCGACAACGAGCAACTAGTTCGCGCATACTAAAAGGTTTAGTTAAATAGTCATCTGCTCCTACTTCTAAACCTAAAACGCGGTCTGTTTCACTGCTTTTGGCACTGATTACCAAAATCGGGGTAATATCTCCTTGATAACGCAATAAACGGCAGATATCCAATCCGTTAACCTCGGGCAACATTAAATCGAGAATAATTAAATCGGTAGCTAGCTTAGTTTCAGAAGAGTCGGGATTTTGCAGCAAATTCAAAGCAGCACGTCCATCCCTAACCTTTTTAACTTCATAACCTTCTGCCTGTAGCGCGACCTCGATCATTTCTCCGATTAATTCTTCATCTTCTACTAATAAGATGCGGTTTTTCTGAGCTAATTCGGATTCAGAAGCAGCGCGTTCGAGTTCTAGAGATAGCATAAATAGATATTTTTAATTGTCCCTATGATTACATATACACTAAGATTGTCGATTGTAGATTAACTAAGCTGAAAAATTACTTATAATATACATACTCGACTCACCTCAATTATTTACTCGAACTTCGTCTTAGCAGACAAAAGAACATTCTAAAATTAGTAAAAGTTACAGTAGCTTGATATTTTGAATATAAATTTTTTGTACAGCTACTTTCTTGGTATTTATTTACTTTGTCAGACAACAAAGTTAGAACGATCGAATCGCGATCGCTTTTTAGATCGCGAGTTAATTTACTTCTCAATGTTTACAAATCGCTGAATTGATGCAAATTTATCTCGATCGCAGCGCGACTACCAAACCCCGTCCAGAGGCGATCGCGCTAGCGCAACAAGTTATGAGCCAACAATGGGGCAATCCTTCGAGTTTGCATGGGTGGGGGCAACAGGCAGCAACACGATTAGAAGCTGCTAGAATTCAGGTAGCTAGCTCGATCCACGCTGCACCCGAATCAATTGTTTTTACTTCTGGCGGAACCGAAGCAGACAATCTAGCCATTTTGGGGATAGTACGAAAATATCAAACACCCCAACACATTATTATTTCTAGCGTCGAACATTCGGCGATCGCCAAACCAGTAGAAATCTTAGAGCGGCAAGGTTGGCAGATAACCAGACTGCCCGTCAATTGTCAAGGTAGAGTAGAACCGTTAGATTTACAAGCCGCCATCCGTTCTAATACAGTTCTGGTTTCCATAATTTACGGACAGAGTGAAGTGGGAACGCTACAGCCAATCGATCGTTTAGCTCGAATTGCTCGCGCCAGGGGAATTCCTTTTCATACCGATGCGGTACAGGTAGCAGGCTGTTTGCCCATAAATGTAGAGCAGTTGGGAGTCGATTTGTTGTCTCTGTCGGGACATAAAATATATGGCATTAAAGGTGCGGGTGCGCTGTACGTTCGTTCTGGGATCGAGCTAGTACCGCTTTTAAGTGGAGGCGGTCAAGAATTAGAACTGCGGTCGGGAACTCAGGCAGTACCCGCGATCGCCGCTCTGGGCATCGCTGCCGAACTGGCTGCTGCGGAAATGAGTGCAGAAGTACCCAGATTGATGGCGTTACGCGATCGCCTATTCGATCGCCTAGCCGATTGTACTTGTTTGATACCTACGGGAGATCGCCTGTATCGTCTTCCCCATCACGTCAGTTTTGTTTTGAGCGATCGCTTGGCAGCTAGTGATGTAACTGGTAAAACTATAGTGCGACAGCTAAATCTGGCAGGAATTGGCATCAGTGCTGGTGCTGCCTGTCATAGCGGAAAATTAAATCCCAGTCCCATTTTGTTGGCAATGGGCTATAGCGAAGCAACCGCCAAACGAGGAATTCGTTTGACAATCGATCGCGAAACTACTACAGCCGATATTGACTGGACAGCAATGGTACTCAAGCAGATCTTGAGTCGTTTAATGCCATTAGTATGTTGTTAAACTCACACTTAAAAGGAGTTTTTCTTTTCATCTCTGACCTACTCTCTACTAGAATAAAGAAAAGTAAAGAGATATCATACAAATCGAACACCATCGGCTAAGGAGTAAGAGATAAAAATTGTTTGTTCTCAATGGTTATGAATATTTTTTAGTTTTTTTGCTGCTGTGTAGTGCGGTGCCAGCTTTGGCTCTAACTGCGTCGGCAGTTCTAAGACCAAAAGGCGGTGGTCCCGAAAGACGCACTACCTATGAATCTGGTATGGAACCTGTAGGGGGTGCCTGGATACAGTTTAATATCCGCTACTATATGTTTGCCTTAGTTTTTGTAGTTTTTGATGTAGAAACAGTATTTTTATACCCTTGGGCAGTGGCTTTTAGCCGTTTGGGATTATTAGCATTTGTCGAAGCCTTAATTTTTATTGCTATTTTAGTTGTGGCTTTGGTGTATGCGTGGAGAAAAGGAGCTTTGGAGTGGTCATGACTTCCAATTTATTCGAGCAAGAACAAAAAGAAAAAATTATTAATCCCGTTAGTCCGACTAAAGTTACGCAAGACTTATCGGAAAACATTATTCTCACTACAGTAGATGACCTATATAACTGGGCAAAACTTTCGAGTTTGTGGCCCATGATGTATGGTACTGCTTGCTGCTTTATCGAATTTGCGGCTCTTATCGGTTCGAGATTTGATTTTGATCGCTTTGGTTTGATACCTCGTGCTAGTCCCCGTCAAGCCGATTTAATTATTACTGCGGGTACGATTACCATGAAAATGGCACCTGCGGTAGTACGACTTTATGAAGAAATGGCAGATCCCAAGTACGTTATTGCTATGGGTGCCTGCACTATTACTGGAGGTATGTTTAGTAGCGACTCTACTACAGCAGTAAGAGGAGTAGACAAACTAATTCCCGTTGACGTTTACATTCCTGGTTGTCCACCTCGCCCCGAAGCTATATTTGATGCCATTATTAAGCTACGAAGAAAAGTTTCTAATGAGTCTCTTCAAGAGAGGGCAGCCGCTCTAGAGCAAACTCATCGCTATTACAGTACCGCTCACAACATGAAATTGGTTAGATCGGATTACGACGGTAAGTATTTGCAATCACAAACGCGCCAAGCACCGCCTAAAGAGCTGGCAGAAGCAATGGGAATGCCATTACCAGATACCTTAGAAGAAGCTAAAGAGGAGATAGAGCGTGGCTGAAGAAGAAAAAAACAATAACTCTGAAGAAAATAATTCTGAAGAAAATGCCGAAGCTACTGACATAGTTGAAGCTGGTGAAACTTCTAAGTGGTTGAGCGAAAACGGTTTTGATAACAAACCATTACCTGTAGATGTTAGCGGTGTAGAGTTAATCGAAGTAGAAGCTGAGTTTTTACTTCCCATTGCTACCGCACTATATGCCTACGGCTTTAACTATCTTCAGTGTCAGGGAGCATACGATCTCGGTCCAGGGAAAGAACTGGTTAGCTTTTATCATTTGATTGAAGTTAGCGATGATGCCGAACGCCCGAAAGAAGTAAGACTTAAAGTACTTTTGCCTAGAGATAATCCTAAAGTTCCTTCGGTATATTGGATTTGGAAAGCGGCTGACTGGCAGGAGCGAGAAAGCTACGATATGTATGGGATTGTTTACGAAGGGCATCCCAATCTCAAGCGTATATTAATGAATGAAGATTGGGAAGGTTGGCCCTTACGGAAAGACTATATCTCTCCTGATTTTTACGAATTACAAGACGCTTATTAAAGTCGAATTTTGTTCTTTAACGATTAAATCCTCCCAAATTCGGGAGGATTTTTATTTTAGGCAGCTTTAGAGCAAATAGCCTATATTAATTCTTACTGTTGCCTTTTTATTTAGTAACTTTTTCTTCCTGAAATATTTCTCTCACAGACTGCCATAGTTCTTTTAATAGCTGCTTGAGCTGCCGTTCTTTGCGCGCCGCTGCACCGCCTGTTTCTCCTAATTTTTGCTCGAACTTATCTCTGCGCTGCTTGACTTTGTCGGTAAATAATTCGGGATCTTCTTTAGCTTTTTCGTACCAGGTTTTTGCTTCTTCCAGGTATTTATTGACTTCTTCATAACGCTCCCCATAACGGCTCGATAGGTTAGCCTGTAAAACTGCTAATTGAGCTTTTAGTTGAGCATAGCGTTTTTGTAGTAAAGAAAATTCTTCGCTATCTCTAACGGTGACAACGGCTTCAGCGATCGCCTGAGTAACTTTATCGGATGTAGTATCGTTTTGAGTTTCGACTTCTGTTAGCGCGCCATCAATTTCCTGTTGCAGTTCGTCTTCTTCAGTTGTGACTTGCGCCTGTAAAGTTTGAATTTCTTCTTGAGTTTCAACAATTGCCTTGCGTCTGGCTTCGCTGGCACCGTCAATGGCACCTTCAATTGATGCGGCTAATTCTTCTTTAATTTCGCCAGCTTTTTCCTGGAAAGTTTCCGTAACCGCCGCGATCGCTTCACGAATTAAAGTGGCAATTTCCACTCTACCTTCTTTTACTTCGGTTACGGCTTCAGAAACTGCTTCTCTGACAATTTCGCGAATTCTTTCTGTTTTTAATTCTCCTGTTTGACGAGCCTGTTTGAGCTTGGTAACGATCTGTTCTTTTTTTGATTCAGACATAATTGTTAAATTTGATTGTTAGGGTTAGTTTGAAGACTTCACATGATTGAATGTTGCCTGAAAAAATATTTGGAAGTAAGTAAAAACTAAAAACTAAGTTGAAAAACATACCCAACTATAAAACTCATTCTTAACAGGGCAACATCGTTATATATCTAAACTATCTTTACTGGTTTTAAATTGACATCGCTCTGGAGGTTGAATATTACTTTTATAAGTTTCAATCGCCTATTATCTAATTAAAAAATATCTAATTCTCAACTTCAAACTCATTAGGTTTAATAGAATAAATATGTTTGTAAAAATATTTTATTGATAATGCCAGAAGGTCCAGAAGTAAAGCTAGAGGCAGATAAAATTAGCGACGCGATCGCCTCAGTTCCTGTAGAAACGATTTTTTTTGCATTTGAACATCTCAAACCTTATGAAGCTAAGTTTGCAGGCTGTTTGGTAATAAAAGTAGCAGCTAAAGGCAAAGCTTTGTTAATTCACTTCGACAATCAACTAGCAATTTACAGTCACAATCAGCTTTATGGTAAATGGATGATTCGTCAGGCACATGATTATCCCCAAACCAATCGTCAATTGCGTTTGGCAATTCACAATTTGAAAAAATCGGCTCTACTTTACAGCGCGTCGGATATTGAAGTATTAGATAAAAAAGCGATCGCCACCCATCCGTTTCTCAGTCGCCTCGGATTAGATGTATTAAATGACAGGACAACTTCAGCAGCAGTTGTAGCCAGATTACAAGATAAACGCTTTCTAAAACGTCGTCTTACCGCTTTACTTCTCGACCAGCATTTTTTAGCAGGTGTGGGAAATTATCTCCGCAGCGAAATTTTGTTTGTGGCGCGCGTCCATCCTACTCTGCGACCAATTGACTGTAGCGAACGGCAACTACAGCAGTTGAGCCTAGCGGCGATCGCTATTCCCCAGCAGTCTTATCAAACTAAAGGAATTACCAATGATATCGAACTAGCTGCCAAACTAAAAGCTAAGGGTTATAAACGCCAAGCATACCGCCATTGGGTATTTAATCGCGAAGAAGAACCCTGTTTTGTCTGCGGCACCGCTATTGTCAAAGAAACTTCTGGCGGACGTAGATACTATTATTGTCCGCAATGCCAAGCTAAATCGCAGCCAGTTTGAAACTATATTACTCGATTCAAAAACTATAGTTTTCTAAGTTGACGAGGTTTAAATAAATTGACTCAAGCACGATAAAATTTGAAAGGCGATCGCATTAATTGAATTATTTAAATAAATTTTATGGCTAAATATCAGGCTCGCGTTTATGTTACCTTGCGTCCTTCGGTTCTCGATCCTGCGGGAGCGGCGGTGGAGAATGGAATCAAACAGCTTGGTTATGAAACAGTTGAGAACGTTAGAATTGGAAAATACATCGAACTCAGTTTGTCTGCGACGGATGAAGCAGAAGCCAGACAGCACTTAGATCGAATGTGCGATCGCCTGTTGGCAAATACCGTCATCGAAAATTACTGTTTTGAAGTGACCGAACTCGCTACAGTTTAAAAGTTTAGTAGAAAGAATAAGATCGATGAAATTTGGCATTATCGTTTTTCCTGGCTCCAATTGCGATCGCGACGTAGCTACTGTAACTCAAGGATTGTTAGATCTTCCTACTCGTATGGTGTGGCATCAAGAGCGAGATATTGAAGATTTAGATGTGGTAGTCGTTCCAGGGGGATTTAGCTATGGTGACTATTTACGGTGTGGAGCGATCGCGCAATTTTCTCCCGTAATGTCTAGCGTTGTCGAACACGCCAAACAGAATAAATATGTAATTGGTATCTGTAATGGCTTTCAGGTATTAACCGAAGTCGGATTACTGCCTGGAGCTTTAATTCGCAATCGCGATCTGCATTTTATTTGCGATCGCGTACCAATTAGAGTCGAGCGGCAAAATACTCCCTGGACTCGAAACTACGAACCCCATCAGGTTATTACCCTACCAATCGCTCATGGTGAAGGTCGCTATTACGCCGATAAAAATACAATTCAAGAATTAGAAGACAGCGAACGGGTTTTATTTCGCTACTGTAGTCCATCGGGAGAAATTGACGCAGAGGGCAATTGCAACGGTTCGCTTAATAACATTGCAGGCATTATCAACGAACGGGGTAATGTCTTAGGCATGATGCCCCATCCAGAACGAGCGTCCGATATTGCCCTGGGGGATACTGATGGTCTATCTATTTTCAAAAGCTTGTTGGGTCAGTTAGTGCGATGAAGCTAATTATTCAAATTCCCTGCTATAACGAAGAAGCTACTTTAGGATTGACTCTCTCAGAACTACCCCGCAGCTTACCAGGCGTTGACGAGATAGAATTTCTCATAATCAACGATGGAAGTCGCGATCGCACTTTGGAAGTAGCTAAAGCTTGTGGAGTCCACCATATCATCAACCTCGAACACAATCAGGGGTTGGCAAAAGGCTTTATGGCGGGGATTGAAGCTTCACTTAAAGCGGGTGCAGACATTATTGTCAATACCGATGCCGACAACCAGTATTGTGCTGCCGACATACCCAAACTAATCGCACCCATCTTGGAAAATAGAGCCGAAATCGTCATTGGTGCCAGACCAATTCAGGAGATCGCGCATTTTTCGCCAGTTAAAAAGTTTCTGCAAAAACTAGGCAGTACGGTAGTGCGCCTTGCCAGTAAAACCAATATTCGCGATGCTCCTAGCGGTTTTCGCGCCATTAGCCGCGAAGCAGCTTTAAAACTAAATGTTTTTAATGAGTATACCTATACTCTAGAAACTATTATTCAGGCAGGACAAAAAGGCATGGCGATAACTTCGGTGCCGATAAGAACCAATAGTTATTTACGTCCCTCTAGATTAGTCAAAAGCATACCTGCATATATTCAGCGGTCTATTTTGACTATCGTTCGCATCTTTATGACTTATCGACCGCTGCAATTTTTTACTATCTTAGGCAGCATACCTTTTAGTTTGGGATTTTTGTTGTGCCTACGCTGGTTATTGCTGTTTTGGGGAATTTTTGGCAGTAACACTGACAAACCTCGCGTTCCCAGCTTGATTCTCGCAGCTATTTTGATTTTGATTGGTTTTCAACTATGGATTTTTGGTTCTATTGCCGACCTTATGGCGGTTAATCGGACTTTACTAGAAGACATTCAGCTAAGATTGCGGCGTAACGAATTGAATAAAACATCAAAAGGATAAAATTAGATAGATTAAATATTTTGAAGCGATCGCTCTTGTCTAAAATTGATAAAAAAAAATACTTTTTTTTGCTGTTATTAATTGCAGGATTAACTATGTGGTTTGGTATGGAGAAATTTAAAGTCTCGCCAATCCAAGCGCAAAATTCAGTGCCAATTTGTGGTTATCGAGTTGTTAACACTTATCCTCACGACCCTAATGCCTTTACTCAGGGTTTAGTTTACAGTCACGACACACTATACGAAAGCACTGGATTGAGAGGAAGATCGTCCTTGCGGCAAGTCGAATTAGAAACTGGAAAAGTTTTGCAAATTCAGCGTTTAGATAATCGTTATTTTGCTGAAGGTTTGACTTTGTGGCAAGAGCGACTAATTCAGCTTACCTGGGTATCCCATACTGGTTTTATCTACGATCGCCAGAGCTTTAAGAAATTAAATACTTTTACCTATCCAACTGAAGGTTGGGGTTTGACACATAACGATAGCCAACTAATTATGAGCGACGGTTCGGACACGCTTTACTTCCTAGATCCCGACACATTTCAAGAAATTAGGCACATTCGGGTAAAAGATGGGCAAAAACCAATAGCAAATTTAAATGAACTTGAATATATTAATGGTGAAATTTTAGCCAATGTCTGGTTGACCAATCGCATTGCCCGTATTTCTCCTCAGACTGGTCGAGTTATAGGCTGGCTCGATTTGACGGGAATTATCGATCCTCCGCCCGCTTTAGAAACTGGGGCGGTATTAAATGGAATTGCTTACGATGCTTTAGAAGACAGACTGTTTGTGACTGGCAAACTCTGGAATAAGCTCTTTGAGATTGAGATATCGTGTCAATAAACCTTCCCAAACGGCAAAATTATTAGGTAAGGTAACAGTCGCTAATTAAGTGTAGATATTAAATAGTTAATAGAGCTTTTAAACATATCCATTGACAACTCATTTAGGTTATAACTGCATTCAAAAGCAGATTCTCTATCGTAGCTTTTTAAGCTAATTACTCTTATATCTATTTTGGCAATTCTAGGATTGGCAAATACTGTTACTTCTAGTTTAAATTTGTTGCCTTTATAGAAATAGCTTGGTACTTCTGAAGATCTTAAATAGGTTTTATCGAATTTGCTGTCTAAAAAACTAACTACTGAAGCAAAGTTGCGATCGATAGCTTGCCGATCGTATTTGTCTAATAATGTCATAAGTTTAAATTGAGCAATTAACAAAGAATACACTTAAATAATATTAAAAGGTAAAGTCAAACTTTAGTAAGATGTTCACCTGCCAGAAAATAAAGATATTTGATTTCTCTACTTGAAAGATAAGTTTTAAAAAATAGGCGTAAATCTAAGGAAATTTTCATTGACTGCTAACCAATTCAAAAAGCATTGTTATAAAAGCTTTTAACTTCGGCTTCTTAGCCAACTGCCGCTTCTCGAACAATGAGTTCGATTAGAATTTTTTACTTTCAATAACATTAATGCTTTTTGAGAAAGAATGCGAGTTTTAGCCATTGAGTGCGATCTCTCTTATAAAGTTGGCACTACCTGCGTTTCTTCCCTAGTTTTACGCCTTATTATTTATTATTTGTCGCGGTCGAAAAATTCTTTGGTAGACTCAGGCACGGGTTCACCTAAATTGAGCTTTTCAGACGCGCTTTTGGAGCTATCGTCTTCTTCGGCTTGCTGCGACATTTGAGCTTGCATTGCTCTCCGTTTGGCTTTAGCCGATTCATATTCTGCATCGTTTATAGTATCTTCTCCAGCCATATCTACTGCATCTCGCTTTAATGGTTCGGCAGCAAAAGCTGTATTGTAGTTTCCACTACTGAAAACCAAACTCGAAAATAAAGCGATCGCTACTAGACTGGCGATCGCTAAGCGACGTAAGTTACTTTTCAAAAATGTAAACATTTTTACTGTTAATTATTTGCTAATACTTCAAATTATCTATTCTTCTAGCCTCTCATATTTTTTGCCATCTTACCTAAGATTGACCTTTAATAAATTTATTTAAGGCTGAAGCATTATACTTCACTAAGAAATAGCTTTAGTTGCAGTTGGTGGGGTTAAAATTTTAATTAGGTATAGGAGTGACCCAGCTCGATTGATGACTTATACAACTCAAGAATTGATTAGAATACTCGATCGCGAACTACAGGAAAATTGGAAAGGGCGGCGGATTGTCTTGTCATCAAATAAACGCATCAACGATCCTGTAGTAGCCAAAGCCTTAAATATGGAGCGAGTTAGTAAAGTTTTTGCCTATCAGGATTTTCGCCATCAAATACACGAGTATCAGCAACAGCATCAAGTATCTGCTATTTTGTGGCGTAGCTGTAGCTTTAAGCAACAAACGATTCGCTATCCAGAAACTCACAATCAGCTACTGCCCATTTCAGGAGATAAAAAAATTTTAATGCAAGCCAAAGATTCTATTCTCAATTTTTGGCACGAAGTCACTGTAGGAATGAATTTTTGGCTGGTCAACGCACCAGGAAGCAATCATAAAAATCGCCATCAAAAAATTACTTCTGACTATGTAGGTAAGCTGGTTCAACAAACAGAGTGGGCTGAAATTGATGCTACTCGTACAGAAGTTTACTTGGGTTTGTGCTGGGGCGATCCTGCCGAATATCGCTATCAGTGGGCTAAACCCAAATCGGGATGCGATCGCATCGTAGCCTCTGTCGATCGTCCCAGCCAAATTAAAATTTAATATAGTTTTTCACCGAAACTCAAGCGATCGAGATATATTATTTTTAAAGCTCGAAGAAAATTTATGTCTCAACAACAAGCAGTAGGCGTAATCCAAACTCTAGGTTTTCCTGCGGTTTTGGCTGCGGCAGATGCTACTTTGAAAAATGGTCGTGTAACTCTGGTTTATTTTGACAAAGGTGAAAGCGGTACCTTTGTAATCGCTATTCGTGGACCTGTTGCAGAAGTCAAACCCGCTATGAAAGCAGGATTTGAAGCGGCAGACAATACCTTTGGTGGCAAGGTAGCTACTCACTATATAGTTCCCAATCCACCAGATAACGTGGTTGCTGTTTTGCCCATCGACTATAGCGAAAAAGTAGAGCCTTATAGAGTTTAGAGCGATCGCATAGGTTAAACAGCCTATATTCAAAAGCTCTAAAACCAGCTAAAATTGGAACTCGTAGATATATACAATATATATTTATTTACTTTTATTATTAACTAATTAGGTAAGGAGAAAGTGTATGCCCGCTCAATCTGCGGTAGGTTCGATTGAAACCAAAGGCTTTCCAGGTATTTTGGCAGCAGCCGATGCTATGGTGAAAGCAGGAAGAGTTACTCTCGTTGGTTATATTAGAGTTGGTAGTGCGCGATTTAATATTAATATTCGCGGTGATGTTTCCGAAGTTAAAACTGCTATGGAAGCTGGTATAGAAGCTGTCAAAAAAGCAGAAGGGGCAACCTTAGAATCCTGGGTAATTATTCCTCGTCCTCATGAAAATGTCTGTGCTGTACTTCCTATTGACTACACTGAAGAAGTGCTGCCGTACCGCGATCGAGTTGAAGGTAGAGTTTTACCAATAGGACGTGGTTAAATTCAATTTCTTAGAGGGCGGTCGATAAGCTGCCCCTATAGTTTTTTTAATAGCGAGTAAATTAACCCAAACTTCTGGCGAGCAACCTTCTCTTTATAGCTCCGACATAGAGAAAAATTGGAAACTGATAGTACTCTATTAACAGCCAAACCAGACAGAGTAAATGGGTCAAAAAAGTTAGCACCGTCCAGAATACGGGCAGCCAAGATAAAGGACTACCTGGTAGGGGAGGAAACAAATAAGTTCCCAAACCAACGATTGAAGTGGGAAAAATCACGAAACTCAGCCCAAATAATAGATAACCCCAGCCAATTTCGGTACCTTCTCGATGTATACCCTTCCAATTTTTACCATTCCAATACCAGGTTAATGGTAGTTGACTATCAGCCATTTTCAAAAGCTGTTTATCAAAATTTGCCGTAAAAATGTGCTGGCAGAAGTTACAGGCAAAGGTTTCCATTAGTGGCATCGCCGCAATTTTTCCGTGACGACACACAGGACAGGAGTATTCTCCCAAAGCATAAAAGCGATTGGATTCTACCCACAATCCTTTTGAGAGATCGCTATTATTTTGCGGTTTATACATACACCTTATAATTAGAATAATTAGAGCGACATTAATATTAACGATCGGAATTTGAGCTTGCTTAATAATCGAGGAAAGCAAGGCAAAAACTCATGCGGGACCTCGACTTAAAACTACTAAAGCAAAGCTTTTTTCAGCATTTTTAAAGCACGAAAATTTCATTATAGTAATAATAATTTGTTGAGGGAGCGATTAATTTCAATTTGATATAAATATCAATATTTAAACTGCTAAGTTCGATTGTCAAACCTCCAGTCAGAAACAATACTTAATTAGAGCAATCGCTCGTACTCAGGCAATATCGGGGGGAACTTGAGTAATTTGCTGGAGTTGCTGTTGAATTAGTTGAAACAAGCGATCGCGCCGTACCTCGATCCCTGTATTAAGATTGTGAGAATCATTAAGAAAAAAAATGCTGTCTACCTGTTCTAAGGAAAACAAACGAAACAATAGGTGAGTCACGGGAATAGCAGCAGCAATGATACTAGGATCGGCATTGGCTTGAAAAGTTGCAGCATCTCTAACACTAGTGAAAGCATAAATAACTTTTTTTTGCTGGCGATCTGAGTTGGCGATAGTTGTTAAAACCCAGTTTTCCTCTAAATTTTGGAGAATGTAATATTCTGAATGCTGCAATTGTTCGGCAAATAATTGCAGCACTGGAGCGATCGCTTTTTGAATTATTATGGGTGAGATTCCATATTGTGGTGCCTCATCTATCAAAATTTTTAGTTGATTTTCTAAGTCCATTATTTTAGATCGATTGCGCTAGATAGTTATACCAATTCTCGAAGATAATGAGAGAATTGGGAGGAAACAGGCAATAGGCAATAGGCACTAGGCTAAAAGAAGGGTTTAAGTTCTTATAACAATTAAAGTTACATTTCTATCTCTCCAGTTACTTTTGAGCAGCGACCCCGCGTCTTTTCAAGACGCTAGGGAACGCGCTGCTTTGAGAAGCGGTATTACCATTACCTATTACCTTCGTTTTTTTTAGGCTTAATGTTTTTAACAAAACCCACTACACTTTGGATTTTTTTTGTTTTTTCTTTGCAGCTTGCTTGGCTCTTTTTTCTGCTTGTTTAGCAGCTTTTTTTTCTGCTTCTAGTTTTTGTCTGGCTCGTTCTTTTTCTTCAGCAATTTTATCTAAATAGTAGTGATAATCTCCTAGATAAACAACTAATTCTCCGTCACGAATTTCGACAATTTTATTAGCAGCTTGAGAAATAAAATAGCGATCGTGAGAAACAATAATTGCTGTTCCATCATATTGTTGTAAAGCTTCTTCCAGCATTTCCTTGGCAGGAATATCCAGATGATTGGTCGGCTCGTCTAAAATTAAGAAATTGGCGGGAGAAAGTAACATTTTTGCTAGAGCCAGACGTGCTTTTTCGCCACCGCTCAAAGCTTTGACTGGTTTAAATACCGTATCGCCACTAAACAAAAATTGTCCTAATAAAGTACGAACTTCCTCGTTTTTCCAGTCTGGTACTTCATCATGAATAGTATTCATTACCGTTTTTTCGAGGTCTAAAGCTTCGGCTTGATTTTGCTCGAAATAACTGGGAATTACATTGTGCTTACCCAAAGCTACCGTTCCCTCATCATGGGGTTCCATTCCCATAATCATGCGGAGCAAAGTCGATTTACCCGCACCGTTTGGACCTAAAATTGCAATGCGATCGCCCCGTTCGATGGTCAGATCCGCGCCTAAAAACAAAATGTTGTTGTCATAGGTGTGAACTAAATCTTCGATTTTAACTACTTCTCTACCGCTACGAGGAGAAGGAGGAAAACGAAACTTCAAACCGCGTAGATTTGCTGTAGGAGCTTCAACCAAGTCTACTTTTGCCAACTGCTTTTCACGGCTTTTAGCCTGAGTACTTCTAGTGGCACTGGCGCGAAATTTTTCGATAAATTCTTGCTGTTTGGCAAGTTCTTTTTGTTGGCGATCGAAAGTAGCCTCTTGAGCGGTTCGATTTTCAGCTTTTTGCTGTAAGTATGCCGAGTAATTACCAAGATAAGTAGTCGAAAAACCCCGTTCGGTTTCAACTATTTTAGTACAGAGACGGTCGAGAAATTCTCGATCGTGAGAGACGACTACCATAGGTGTGTTGATACCTTTAAGATAGTTCTCTAGCCATTCAATAGTTTCTAAATCCAGATGATTGGTCGGTTCGTCTAACAGTAAGACATCTGGTTCTTGCAACAAGATTTTCCCCAAACTCATTCGCATTTGCCAACCACCGCTAAAGGAACTTACCAGGCGATCGCCATCTTCAATACTAAACCCCATTTCAGGTAGAATTTTTTCAATTTGGGCATCCAAAACATAACCGTCTAAAGCTTCAAATTTTCGCTGTAGCTTATCTAACCGTTCGATTAATTTATCGAGTTCTTGCGGAGTGGCAGTCTCCATTAACTGTTGCACTTTATACATTGACTGCTGAATTTTATTGGCTTCGGAAAAAACAGTCCAAAATTCTTCTTTTACAGTCCGTGTTGGTTCGACTTCAAACTCTTGAGTTAAATAAGCAATACGCAAACTGGTAGGACGAATGACTTCTCCCGCAGTTGGTTCGACTTCGCCAGTAATAATTTTTAGCTGGGTAGATTTTCCCGCACCATTAACTCCTACCAAACCTACTTTTTCGCCTACTTTTACTTCCCAGGTGACATCTTTGAGAACTTCTCCAGTAGGATAAATTTTACTTACACGTTCGAGTCTCAGCATTAACAGTCTCCTGAAGCAATAAAATATCTTATCGAGCAATTTTTAGTCGAGATTTGCTCTTTACTACACTATAGTAATAATTTTTTGTTTGCCCTGTTGGATCTATTTCTCAGGTGTTCCTCTATAATCTTGATATATATTACATTTTATTAAAATTAAATATCTATCTAGAAAAATTTTGGCTTTATCCTTGCAACAGGAAAAAACTCAAATGAGATGTTTCAGAAAATCTCATCAGAAATTTGTACTATGCTGTTTTAGATCGAGCGACCAAATAAATGATTAAACTTGCTATAGTTGACGACCAAAGCACTATCAGAGAATTTCTAAAAATTCATTTAGATAGCATACCAGACATCTCGGTTGTAGGAGCGGCTAGTAACGGTAAAGAGGCAATCGATACTATAGAAAAATGTCAGCCCGATATCGTACTTATGGATATTGAAATGCCTATTATGAATGGCATAGAAGCCACAAAAATTATATCCGAAACTTTCACTAATGTAATGGTTGTATTGTTTACTACCAGAGACGATAAACAGCAGTTAAATTTGGCTTTAAGAGCGGGAGCGAGAGGTTACGTTTTAAAAACTACCAGTCCCAAAGATTTGGTTGAGATTATTCATTTGACGGTAAAGGGATTTTTTAATCTCGGACCGATTATTGGTAACTGGAATGAAGAAACTACTTCTAGTGCCATTGAAACCGAAGAACCAAAAATTTCTCTGTCGCGGTCTAATGCGTCCGTTCTTCTTTCAGACCTTACCGACCGAATCTTAGAACTAAGACGGGCAGTCGAATCTCAAGAAACTAAAATTGTCAATTTAACTAACAAAATTGCTTACGGACAAAACGAATTTAGCTCTCGCTCAGATCGAAGAAAATTGCTAAATGGCAGATATTCAGGTCGTACTTCGGTCAAATATTATTTAGATAAAAAACGACAAAACACATTGTTTATTAGTGGTTTTTTACTTGGGGCATTTATGGTGGTAACAATTTTAGTTTTATTTGTAGCTATTAAAACCTTTGTCTTATAGACAGAGGTTTTTTATAACTGGCAAGCAAAGTGTCAGAACGCGATAATAATTGAGATAGACTAAGTGGCAAATTTTATTTAGCTCAAACCCTAGCGTTAGAAATTTTTTAAAAAATAACTGTGGACAAAAGCCATTCTGCTCGACATCGTTACCAAACATTCTCGATCTTTATCTTGACTTCGGTAGCAATTCATCTAGCTGGATTGCTAATTTGGCTGTGGTTGGAGCGATCGCCATCGACTACCACACAAAACACACCCACTCCGATTGAGTTTATCGAAGTTCCTGCCGAAACAGCTACTAAAGAACCCCCGCCAGAAACTAAGCGACAAGCGACTCGTAACTCCATCTCACGGGGCGAGGTAAAACCAGAATTGCCTCCTGCAAATGACAACACTGGTGAGTCGGCAAAGGAACTCGATTCGCCACCAAAACCACAAACACCAACTACAACTGCGCCAACGGCAGTAGCTCCCCAGACAGTTCCTACGCCACCAGCACCCAAACCGCTAGAACCTCCTGCTAAACCTTCAAAGACACAAAAACCGTCAGCTACAGCTAAAGCTCCAACTCAAAGTGCGAAAGTAGCTCAGCCCAACTCAGATGTTTTGACTACTCCAACATCTCCAACCACTACTAAACCTGCTGCCCCAAAAAAAGAATCAGTTGCTGCAAATTCTCCCGATACGGGTGCGTCTAGTTTGTTAGGTGGTAGTTATCAGCGATCTTTTGCCGACGATGCTGGAAGTACATTTTTTAACCTTCAGGCAAATGCTAGCCAAGAAGCCCAAAATTTTAGTGGCTTGGATGCTCGGCAAAATTTGGAAATGAGTTCGTATTTTGACGAGATTAGACGACGGGTAAAACGTAACTGGAATCCTCAAGTTGCCAGTGACGAACGACATACCGTACTTACTTTTGTCATTCAACCAGACGGCAATATTACCCAACTAACTATAGCCAGCTCCTCTGGTTCGGAGCTAGCCGATCGCGAAGCTCTAGCAGCGGTAAGACAATCGGCACCTTTTGAGGCATTGCCTGCAAGCTATCCCCGAAATTCTTTGAATATTGAATTTAACTTTAATATCTATTACCGCTAGAATGCAATCTAATCAATCTTTGGCAGTATTGTTCTAGCTATATGAATGCAATTCAACTTTTTAAAACAGGTGGAGTGGTGATGTTGCCGCTCTTAATCCTTTCAGTTATTTCTCTAGCAATGATTCTGGAGCGATCGCTCTTTTGGTGGCGTTTATCACGTCGGCAAACCAAGTTACTCGAACGCATTCTCAATCTTTACCGAGATGATGTGGAAATGACCAAGACTTTGCTCAAACGCAATCGACAGCTACCGATCGCGCGAATTTTTTTGGTTGCTATTTCTCTCAAGCGTTCGACACCGCAAAAGTTTGAGTTGGCTTTAGAAAGTGCCGTACAAGCGGAAATTCCAGTTTTGAAACGATTTAATAATGCTTTTGGGACGATTATCAGTATGGCTCCACTTTTAGGCTTACTGGGAACGGTTTTAGGCTTGATTACTTCTTTAGGTTCTTTGAAAATTGGCGATTTTCAACAGTCTCAAGCTACAGGAGTAACCTCTGGCATTGGAGAAGCTTTAGTTTCTACCGCTGCAGGTTTGGTAGTGGCACTAGTTACCCTATTTTTTGCTAGTACCTTTAAAGGTTTGTATTCACGACAATTGGCTACGATCCAGGAGTATGGAGGACAGCTAGAATTGTTACACTTAGAAAAATACGAACGACAACAAAGTGAGTTTGGAGTTTATAGTTCGTAGTTGGTAGTATTGGCGATCGCTACTACCCATAGCAACGCTTAATTTTCGTGAATAAATGCAGCAAAATTAGCAACCAAACTAGGATTGCGCCAACCTTTTTGAGTTTCTTCTGTAATTATTGCCAGAGCTTCATTGGGAGTATAAGCCTGTTTGTGCGGACGTTCGCTAGTTAGAGCATCATAAATATCAATAATTTGAAATACTTGAGCTAAATAGGGAATGCTGTCCCCTGCCAACCCATCGGGATAACCCGTTCCATCCCAGCGTTCGTGATGATGTCGAATAATGGGCAGTACACCACTGCGATTGCGTAAAGGCTGACAAATTTTTTCGCCAATCAAGACATGCTGACTAATGAGTTCTTTTTCCTTAGCGGTTAACTTGCCTTTTTTTAACATGACAGCATCGGGAATGGCGATCGTACCAATATCGTGAAGATGGGCAGCAAATAGTAAATTATCGATCTCTTCGGGTGTAAGCTGTAAGTATGTGCCAAAATCCCTCGCTAAAACTGTGGTTCTGGCGGAACTTCCCCCATCAGAGGAACGGCTTTCTACAGCTTTGGCAATAGAAAACAAAACCTGTTCTGTTTGATACAAACCATCGTCGAGACGTTTGCGTTCGATTAGAGATTTAACTCGCGTTAATAGTTCGATACGATCTATAGGCTTAATTAGAAAGTCATCTCCGCCAGCCCTTATTCCTTTAAGACGCTCCTCGCGAGAGTCGGTAACAGACATCAGCATAATCGGAATATTGCCAGTATCAGAATTTTGCTTTAAGCGTCGACAAATTTCAAAGCCATCTATTTCTTTCGTCATCACATCTAAAAGAATGATATCTGGCTGTTGTTCGATTATATGCTCGAATATTGTCGAATTGTTGTTTACTTCTGATATTTCATAGCCATCAAACGATAGTAAGTCTGCTATGGTCATGCGACTGAGACGGCAATTGTCGATAATCAAAATTTTAGGAACAGTAATAATGCCAATATTATTGAACCTTGGTGAATTAACCTTAGCCGATGAGAAAAATCCAGACATTTTTTCAGACTACAATTTCTTAGTAACTAGTATATTAGCTGTTTATTTGTCTAAAAAATAAAGCTAAAATTATTAATCTTCAAAGAGAGTACGATAAGGCTTTAACAGAAATAATGTTTTCTTTATAACTCAAAAATAACTGGCAAGCCGCACTTAATTGTATACAATATCCACGACACAGTAACTTGATAATTATTCTCGATTTTTTATTTTGTTGTTCGATCCTACTTATTATGCTGGCAATCGAAGAATTTGAGATCGGTTTTATTACGGATATTTTTCGGGCAAATTTTACTTCGTAGTTATTAGTTAGATATATTTACTTAATTTGGCAGTCGCTCGCGCGACATTAGCCACCTTTTTTTCCACTTGGACGATGGCTCTAACTGACTATTATTTTGTTCTTGTTGACGGCGAACCTCGATTTCGGCAGCAGAAGCATTCAACCAGCGATCGCGATAGGGAACAGCCGCACGAGTAACGAGATGTTCGCGTTCTTGCAGTGTCAGTGGCGGTAAATTAGCTGCTGCCAAACTAGCAATTGTACCTGGAGATCTATTAGCAAGGTAAATCGAACCAAATTGCAGTCCAGCAAGAGATAAAGCCGAACGCACTGCCGCCGCACAAGAATATGTTGCCAATCTGCCCGACGGCTTGAGACATTTAGCTACTATGGCGATAAACTCTACCGTCCAAAGCTGAGGACACTTAGGTGGCGAAAAAGGATCGAGAAAAATCGCATCAGCCTGCCATCCCAAGCGAAAAATTTGCTGGATAGTCTGTCTGGCATCACCAAACAACAATTTTGCCTTTAAATATCGCTCTGTTATCTGAGAATTAAAAGCTAGACCATCTAAGAGTTGGGGAATTGGTTGTCGCCAGGAAGATAACAACCGCTTCAAGCTAGCCTGACGGGGAACGGACGGTTCGAGTTCCAAGCCAAATAACTCAATGTGACATCGAGGATTTACCGACCAAATTGCTTCTATAGCTGCTGCACTGTTATAACCCAAACCATAGCAAACATCGAGTAGATAAATTTTTGTACTTTGTCTGGCTTTTGCTTTAATTAAAGTAGGTTCGACATATTTTGTTTCTGCCTCCTGTTTGGCACCATGATAAGAATGAAAAGCTTCGTTAAATTTCTTCGAGAAGAAAGTTTGAGAGCCATCATTGGTGAATTGAGGAACGAACTGTTCATTCATAGTTTGCCTGTTTTTCCTTGGCGATGCGCCAATCTTTGGGCGTATTGCAATTGAATAAAATTTGTCTATCTTTAACTGGTAACTCTCTAACCTGATAACGTGCGAGCCACCCTTGAAAAGACTTACCACCCTCGGCAATATAGGTTTCGAGTAACGGCAAACAACTACAGCGATAAAAACCACATAAAGGTTCCCAGCCTTTGGGGTGACGCGGTAGCAGAGCGATTTCTGTGGATAATACTGTTGCCAAATAGGGAATCCACTGTTTAATTTGAGACGAAGATAGCAGAGGTAAATCGCAAGGAAGTAGTAATACCCATTTAGATGTTACCTGTCGTAATCCCTGAGTAAAACCAATTAATGGTGAATTAGAGTTGCGTTCGGGTAAAACTAATTTTTCTTCTATTAACTTACATCCTGGTGGTAGGATATCTCGATATTTATAAATCCAAGGTGTTACTACGTAAACCGAGGTCGAACACTCAGCAGCAATTTGGCACATTTGAAACAGCAGAGTTTTGTTTTCCCAAGTTAGCAAAGCTTTATCTGTTCCCATACGAGAACTTTGACCTCCAGCCAAAATTAAAGCCGTAATCGATCTTTCGATCTTGTCTGTGTCTGTCATTAAACTAGCGATCGCAGTATAGGTAGATGAATAATCGACATTCAGTTTCAGAAGCCCAAGAACAGTATTGGCAGCTATGGATTTATTTGTTGCCAATAGCAGGCATAATCCCCGCTATTTGGACTTTAAGCCGAAAAAAGGGTAATACTCGACAGCAAAAAGTCAGTCGTGTTGCTATTAATTTACTGCTAACTTGGTCGTCAGCATATATTTTACTGTTACTGAGTGCCGATCGAACTTCAGATCTATTGGCTTTTCGAGTGCTGTATGCTAATGCTTTATTGACTACAGGTTATTTTTTAACTTGCTTATGGTTAATGACTCGGCTCAAAGCAGGAAAAATTCCTCATTTATTCGTCAGTGATAAATCGAGTAAAGTCTCAGATTGCTAGCTAATATCCTACTCACCCAGTAGTGTCATTCAGTAGACGTTGTATCGGCTAACTTTAAAATCGAACTTTTTGGGTTTTTTCAAAAGTTGACCAGAACAAATACGCGCTCGAAATGACAAATAGCTTAACCAGGTCGCCAAAAAATAAAGTGTAAATACTTATGGCACAATTTAGCGATCGATGCTGTCATTATTTAAATTGAAAAGCTAAGATCGATATGTATTTTTAATGTATTAAATATGTACGTAAATTTAGGCAAGTATGAAACAATCGTTAAGCTCAATTAGTCCATAATCTATACTTACGTGTACCCAATAGTTAAGAAAAATTACTTTTTATAGCATAGTGTGAGGATATTCAGTGCCACTCAAAAAAGTCCATCGAGTCTCTCCTTCAGGAAAAAAATCTAGGTCAAATAACGAGCGCAGTCACCGTCGTAAAACTCGTACTACAAACAAACGCCGAGGAAAAACTATTGTTATTGGCTTGGGATTGGGTGCAGTTTCTCTGGTTTCAGCAGCAGTAGGCGCGTTTTTGGCAGTTAATTTTTCAGTTTCATCTCCCTTACAACAGGCAAAGTTATCACCAGAAGAAGCAGAAGTTTTTAGTCAGGAAGAAACCGTAGACGCTAAAACTTTAAAGATTCCAGAATTATCTCGTCCTGTAAATATCTTAGTTTCGGGGATCAAAGTTCTTACTTCTGACTTAAAAGATAATCCTAGTTCCTCACCACCAGAAGCTGGCTATTTAGAATTAGTCAATTCTTTTGAAGGTCTGAGCGACACCATGTTGCTGTTGCGATTCGATCCCCAGGCGGGAAAACTGGCAGTTTTGTCTATTCCTAGAGACACCCGTGTAGACTTAGATGGGCATGGCATCGAAAAAATCAATCGTGCTAATGAATATGGCGGACCCGCTTTAACTGCTGCTACAGTCAGCGAACTATTAGGTGGAGTTAGCGTCGATCGCTATGTGAGAGTCAACATTCAAGGAATTGAAAAATTAATTGATGCTTTAGGCGGCGTTACGGTCAACGTTCCTAAAGATATGAAATACAATGACTTTAGCCAGCATCTATATATCGATCTTAAAAAAGGCAGACAGCATTTAGATGGAGATAAAGCAGTACAGTTTTTGCGTTTTCGCTACGATGCTTTTGGCGATATCTCCAGGGTACAACGACAGCAAATGCTGATGCGCTCTTTAGTAGAGCAGAGTCTAAAACCTGCAACTATAGTAAAAATTCCTAAAATCCTATCTGTCATTCAATCTCACATTGATACTAACTTAACTGTAAAAGAATTAATGGCTCTGGCTAATTTTGCTGCCAATACCGAAAGGTCTGATGTCAATATGATGATGCTACCAGGAGGCTTTAGCGGCGATGGCAGGTCGGGGATTAGCTATTGGCTGCCAGATAGCGATCGCATCGATACCATGATGACCCAGCATTTTGCACTGCCATCCCACCAACTAGAAACCGACGAGCCTTATGTTTCCTGGGAAGAACAAGCTCACGCTCGCGCTGCCAAGTTAAACATCTACCTGCAAAATAGCACCGATAATTCGCAAGCAGCGAATTTAGCAAGGGAAACTCTAGCCGAAGCTGGCTATAGAAGAATTTCTTTCGGTTATGACCAGCCAGACACGCTAGCAGAAACTAAAATTATCGCACAGTCGGGAGATGCTGAAGCTGCCAAGCAAGTTCGTGCCGTATTAGGGTTGGGAGAAGTAGTGGTAGAAAGCACTGGAGTTTTAGGTTCCGATATAACTATCCAAATTGGTGAAGATTGGCTACAAAAAACCACCGTAGATTCTACTTCTACTATTGATACTCTTAGAGAAGATACTGCTTATTAGATGAAAATAAGACAAACTTCGATATCTTAAGATAGATGTCTTCCATTGCCTTTAATGAGCGATAAATCTTCAGCCGCCGCCAGCCAACACCATACCAATAAGCGTTTACCCAATCAAAGATGGCAAATTGCCCCGGCGCAGCCAGCTAAAGCCGCGCAACTAAGTATTGCTATCGAACTACTTTCTTTAGTCGCTCAGGTAATTATTAATCGCGGCATAGAAACTTTAGAGACAGCTCATATCTATATCCAACCAGAATCTCAACAGTTACCTTCTCCTCTGTCAGAATTTTCCGATTTGGCGAATAGTGTCAAACTATTGCAACGAGCGATCGCCGATGGTGAAAAAATCGCGATCTGCGGTGATTACGATGCAGACGGCATGACTAGTACGGCTTTACTGCTAAGAGCTTTAAACCATTTAGGCGCAGATGTCGATTATGCTATTCCCAGCCGCATGAAGGATGGCTACGGCATCAACAAGCGCATTGTTGAAGAATTTGCTGATTCTGGAGTAGGTTTGATTTTAACCGTCGATAACGGCATTTCTGCTTACGAACCAGTCGCGCTAGCAGTAGAGTTGGGTCTGAGCGTAATTATTACCGACCACCACGATTTACCGCCAAAATTACCTCCTGCTGATGCGATTCTAAATCCCAAGCTGCTTGCCGATACTTCTCCCTACAAAGGACTGGCAGGTGTGGGAGTGGCGTACATTTTAGCAGTAGCTACCGCTCAAAGTTTGGGTAAATTAAAAGGTTTGACCGAACGTCTTTTAGAATTGTTTACATTAGGCACAATTGCCGATCTCGCCCCATTAGTAGGGGTAAATCGCCGTTGGTTAAAACGTGGTTTGCGTGCCTTACCAAATTCCCAATTGTTAGGAATACAGGCATTAATGCAGGTAGCGGGAGTCAAAGAAGAACAGAAACAGCTGCAACCAGACGATATTGGTTTTAAATTGGGTCCGAGAATTAATGCCGTAGGACGAATTGGCGATCCCCAGCTAGTAATCGAACTTTTGACTACCGACGAACCAGGTTTGGCATTAGAAAGAGCCATGCAGTGCGAACAGATTAACCTCAAGCGGCGGCAGCTATGCGAACAGATCGAACGTGAGGCGATCGCATTAGTAAGAGAAACTCCCATTCCCTGGAAGCAATCGCGAGTATTAGTTGTAGTATCGGCAAACTGGCATCACGGAGTAATTGGTATTGTTGCTTCTCGACTAGTTGAACGGTATGGGGTTCCCGTGTTTATCGGAACTTACGAAGACGCTGAAAAAAACACGATTCGCGGTTCGGCGCGGGGTATTGAAGAATTTAATATCTTTGAAGCTTTAAATTATTGTCGAGATTTACTAGGTAAGTTTGGCGGACATAAAGCCGCAGGTGGTTTTAGTTTTCCAGCCAGTAATTTAGATAAACTCGAACAAAAACTTAGTGATTTCGCACATAAATCGCTAAAAATAGAGCATCTCAAGCCATTAGTAAAAATAGATGCTCTTGCTAGTCTAGAAGAAATTAACTTGCAACTTTACCAACAAATCGAAAGTCTACAACCTTGGGGTATTGGCAATCCTCCCCCCGTTTTCTGGACTCCAAAAGTAATTATCAAAGAGCAAAAAACTATTGGTAAAAATCATCTAAAGCTAGTCTTGCAAGAACAGGGTTCTAAATCCGAAATAAAAGCGATCGCCTGGCGTTGGAAAGAATATTTTCCCCTACCGAGTCCTTTGGATATTGCCTACAAACTAAAAGAAAACCATTGGCAAGGCGCTACCAATATCGAACTAGAGTTAGTAGGCGTTAGAGTTCCCCAAGCCCCAACTAGCGATCGCCAAAACGAGCAAGGAGTTTTTACCCATAATGGCAGGATTTACACCTGTAGTCTGCTCGATGATGCCAAAAAATTAAGCATTAGAAACGATCGCGGTAAAGTCTTGGTAGTCGCCAGGGGCGATCGCTTTGGTTTGTTAAAAACCACCAAAGAAACCCAAAAAGTCAAAGTTACTAAGCCGCCTTATTTTCAGTTAATTAAGGCGGCATTAGCGGTGTTAAACGAGAAATAAAACTAGAGCTTGTGCTTGTCTCTTCCTACTTTTTCGGAGACAGCATCATCATCATGTTACGTCCCTCTCGTTTGGGAGATTGCTGAATCTCTGCCACGTCTTCAAGATCGGATGCCATTCGCTGCAGCAGCTTTTCTGCCAGGTTAGAATGCTGAATTTCGCGACCTCTAAAACTTACGGTAGCTTTGACCTTATCTCCTGACTTAAGAAAGCGTTGAGCGCTCTTGACGCGCACGTTGTAATCGTGTTCTTCGATCTTATAGCGCATCTTTACTTCCTTGATATCAGCATTATGCTGTTTTTTCTTCGCTTCCTTTTGCTTTTTATCTTGTTCGTATTTGTACTTACCATAGTCCATAATTTTGCAGACGGGAGGATCTGCCGTCTCGCTGACCAGGACTAGGTCTAAATTTTTTTCTCTAGCTACGGTCAAAGCTTCTTTAGGCGTAATGATGCCCAATTGCTCACCTTCAGAATCGATAACACGGATTTTGGGAAAACGAATTCTTTCGTTAGTTTTGGTTAGATCGCGATTATTGCGTCTTTTATCTATCACAGGCGTATCTAATTATTCCTTAGTAATCTGAGTATAGTTAAAGCAAGTATCTTATTTACTTGCTATTTTACCGAGCGAGATTTAAAAGGAGCATTATGTTAACTTTTATTTTTTAATTTAGCAAATTAACCTTTTAACCGTCGCTTCAGCATTTAAAAGTGTTTGAGACTTAAAATTAACGTACTGTAAATAATTTTTAAGCACATTAATTAATTGTGACCGAAAATCTTTCTTGGCAACAGCGTATTGGCAATCAACGCGATTGGGTTTGGCGAGGCTGGCAAGTTCGCTATAGCTTTATTCGCAGCAATCACAGTATAGGCAAAGTATCTCTGCCACCGCTAATTTTTATTCACGGTTTTGGCGCTAGTATCGAGCATTGGCGCAACAATTTATCCGTAATAAGTCAATACTATACGGTATACGCTTTAGACTTATTAGGATTTGGTGCCTCTAGAAAAGCTAGCGTTGACTATAGTGCAGATTTATGGCGCGAACAGATTAGAGATTTTTGGCAGACTTTTATCGCTCGACCGACAGTTTTAGTCGGCAACTCTATTGGTTCTTTGGTTTGTCTCAGCGTTGCCGATACTTATCCCGATATGGTTGCTGGTTTGGTTATGTTGAGCCTGCCCGATGTTTCGGTACGACAGGAGATGCTGCCGCGTCTCCTTCGTCCTGTGGTTACTAAACTAGAAGACTTAGTAGCATCCCCTTTGTTAATCGAGAATTTATTGAAATTTCTTAGAAAGCCTGGAATAATACGTCGCTGGGCGAGAATAGCCTATCACGATAAAACCGCAGTTACTGACGAATTAGTAGAAATTTTAGCCAATCCTGCCTACGATCGCGGCTCGGAAAAAACTTTATATTCTCTATCCAAAAGCGTCAGAAAAGCAGGATTTGCTGCCCCAGTCAAAGAAACCATACCGCGTCTCAATCTGCCTATGTTGTTGATTTGGGGGCTACGCGATCGCATGGTTCCTCCCCAGCAAGCCAGGGAGATCGCGGCTTTAAATTCTCAGATAGAGTTAGTCGAACTAGAAGATGTAGGTCACTGTCCCCACGATGAATGTCCCGATCGCTTTAATTCTCTCTTACTAAGTTGGCTACAAAAGTTGTAAGCTTTAACATCTGTTAGCTTCTTGTAAGTTATCTTACTTAGATGATATACTAATTAACTTTACAAACTATGATGGATGGCGTTTGTTTATTGTAGCCATGAGGTACAAACCAAACGCGAAAAATATTTACTAAAATTTAGTGCTCGGTAGCTAGTGCCTAGAGCATAATGACTAATTATTAATGATGAAACATACAATTTCTGTATTAGTAGAAGACGAAGCGGGAGTTTTGACTCGCATTGCTGGGTTATTTGCCCGTCGCGGTTTTAATATTGAAAGTCTGGCCGTCGGTCCTGCCGAACAAATGGGCATCTCGCGGATTACTATGGTGGTACCTGGAGACGATCGCATTATCGAACAGTTAATCAAACAGCTTTACAAATTGATTAGCGTACTTAAGGTACAAGATATTACTGAAAAGCCTTGTGTAGAAAGAGAATTAATGTTGGTAAAAGTAAATGCCACCTCTTCCAATCGCGCTGAGGTAATTCAGGTAACTCAGATTTTTCGGGCGCGAATTGTAGATATGTCTGAAGATAGTCTAACAATTGAGGTAGTAGGCGATCCCGGTAAAATGGTGGCAATTATTCAAATGTTAAATAAGTTTGGCATCCGTGAAATTGCTCGTACTGGAAAAATTGCCCTAGTTCGTGAATCAAAAGTCAATACAGAATATCTCAAGTCTTTAGAAGCCAAAGTTGGATTATGAAGCTAGATTGGCTCCATAGTTTTCGCTCGGTAAAAAGTTTTGTCGGGCGAGAATTTCGTAAAGATCGAGTTGATTTTCCAGCAAACAAGCATGCCCGCTATGAGGCAAAATCGTCATTTTCGCATGAGATAGTAGAGCTACTAAGCGTCGTGCTTCTTCGACAGAGGGTAAAAGGCGGTCTGCCGCACCTGCCAAAATCAACGTGGGTATATCGATACTGCTAAGTTCTGCTGGAGAAACCTCAAAATCTCGTAGTAGTGCCAAACGGCGACTTACCTGTTGTGGTGAAAGCAGCTTCATCGCTTTAATTAAAGCTCTACGATCGTTAGGTTCGATGCGAGATAGTTCGGCTAAAAAAGGCAGTAATCCTACAGAAGAGTAACCATGTAGCCAGGGAGGCATCCACTGGACTAGATCGACTCCCCAGCCTAAAAAAGGTCTGCGATTGAAAGATGATGCGGGATTGGCTAAGATCAAACGCTGAATCAAATTAGGAGCAGTAAGAACGACTTTAATTGCCAGACAGCCCCCAAAAGATTCGCCGCAAAGATATACCAAACGTTGGGAATTGAAATTTAATTCTCGTTCGATTAGTTCGATAGTTTCTCTTGCCAAAATGTTCCAATTGCCCAAATGGTTAGCAGGGATCGACAAACAGCGCAAAGCAAAATTAGCTGCTAGTTTGGCTTCGTGTATTTGTAGTAATTCTCCAGTCCCATCCATACCAGGAATGTAAACAAATAAAGGAAGATTAGCTTCTCGCTTTACAGGGCGATCGCCAAAACCTTTTTTCGCTGGCAGAAAATGTAGTTGGGGATGTTTCATTTAAATAAACGCAGTTAAGAGATCGAAGCCAGTAAAAAATAAAAATACTTATTAACTAGTATGTATTATTTATTAAGTAATTCAGAAATTTGCGTATGGCAATGGTTAGTAAGATCGAGAGCGAGTTTTTTTGCCTGCTTGCCCTGATACTGCTCCTTTTTTTCATTGCCAATCCAATAGGGATGACCGATAGCAACCCTGACTCGATGGTAAATTATCATTGGGTGCGAACCAGAACGGTCAAAAAACGGTTCTTCTCGATCGAATCTTTTCAACCAGCGAATGGGAATTGTGGGATAAATCGTCTCATCCAAAGCAGCAATGGCAATCGGTAAAACCGCCAGATTAGATACGGGAACTCTCCAGGCTAAATGAGCAAATCCACGCTCGAACTTACCTAACTGGTTGGGTTTAGTTGGTTCGACCATTGGTTTGGTTCCTTCGGGAAACAAACCAACCCATTGCCTGACTGCTAAAAGTTCCGAAGCGCGGTCGAAAAACTGCTTTTTTTTGCGCCCAGATTCTGCCAGGGGAAAGCATCCTAATAAATCGACTGCCACCTGTCGAATCCCTGGTGCTTCTCCCATATAGTGATGACAGGCGATCCGCAATGGATAAGGCAAACTGGCGATTAAAATTGGTGCGTCTAAAAAGCTGCGGTGATTACTGACGACAATTACAGGAACATCTTGAGGAATACGAGCCGTACCTTCTATAGATAACTGAATATTAATTGCTGACAAAATAGAGCGAGCAGTCAAATGAGAAAGATCGAAATACATTTACGTAGTTAAACTTAAGGAGTAATTTGATTTGAGAGTCAAAAAGACTGTATGCCGACATAAAATAGTTAACAAATTTTTAATTTTTTTCAATCTCACGAAAGCTATATTTAAGACGGAAATAGTCAATTCAGGGAAAAAGTAGATTTATCTTACGAATTTTGTTAAATAAATCGCATAAGTATTAAGTATTTTCCATAGTGGCAATATTCATCTATGTCGTAAATAATACTGATAGTGAAAGCTCGTCAAGCTATAAACTATAAAAAGTATAATTTGTATTTTGCGTAACAAAACTAAGATTGCCGATAAACTATCGCTAAGCGCGATCGAACTCGATAAATCCTGCAATTCCCTGTTAGCTAATTAATTTTGTATAACAACCAAACTATAAAAACCTATGCTATTAAACACGATTTACTCTGAAGTTGCGGCTGTGGAGTTAAATTTATATCTCTAATAACTAATTAATGAACGATTATCAAACTAACTTTGACAGATTTACACTAACAACTCCTCTTTATTATGTTAATGATGTTCCTCACATTGGTAGTGCCTACACTACTATAGTGGCGGATGTTATAGCTCGTTTTCAACGTTTGCAGGGCAGATCGGTACTGCTAATTACTGGTACCGACGAACACGGGCTTAAAATTCAGCGCACGGCAGCCGAAACGGGTTTAGCTACTCAAGTTCATTGCGATCGCATCGTTGATAGCTTTAAGTCTCTCTGGGACAAGCTAAATATTAAATACGATCGCTTCAGTCGAACTACTGCTAACAACCATCAGGCGATCGTCAACGAATTTTTTCAACGTGTTTGGGATAAGGGGGATATTTATCTCGCTCGTCAACAGGGCTGGTACTGCGTATCTTGTGAAGAATTTAAAGAGGAAAGGGAACTAACTACAGATAAGTGCTGTTCGATTCACGTAAATAAACCAGTTGAATGGAGAGACGAGGAAAACTATTTCTTTCGTCTTTCTAAATACCAACAGTATTTAGAAGAACTTTATAGCAAAAGACCGAATTTTATTCAGCCAACCAGCAGACGCAATGAAATTTTAAATTTTGTCAATCGAGGTTTACAAGATTTTTCAATTTCGCGCGTCAATGTTGATTGGGGGTTTCCCCTTCCTGTAGATCCCAAACATACAATTTATGTGTGGTTTGATGCTCTTTTAGGGTACGTAACGGCATTACTAGAACCAGGAGAAGAACCAACTTTAGCTAATGCTCTATCGAAATGGTGGCCGATCGATCTGCATTTAATAGGTAAAGATATTTTACGTTTTCATGCGGTTTACTGGCCCGCTATGTTAGCTTCTGCTGAATTGACCGTACCAAAAACAGTGTTCGGTCACGGTTTTTTAACCAAAGACGGACTAAAAATGGGAAAAAGTTTGGGTAATACTTTAGATCCCTTTAGTTTGGTCGATCGCTATGGTGCTGACGCAGTACGCTATTACTTTATTAAAGAAATTGAGTTGGGTAAAGACGGAGATTTTAACGAAACCCGCTTTATCAATACGCTCAATGCCGATCTCGCTAACGATCTGGGCAACCTGCTCAATCGTACCCTGGGAATGTTGCGTAAATACTGCCAGGGCAATGGTCCACAGTTGAGCCAAGCCGATTTCGATCGCGAACATCCACTTAAAAAAATCGGGATAGAATTAGGCGATCGCGTCAGTCAAAACTACATGAGTTTTAAACTCTCTCAAGCTTGTGAAGACATTTTTGCTCTAATTCGCGCTAGTAATAAATATATAGATGATAGCGCGCCCTGGAGTCTGTTTAAGCAGGGAAAACAAGCTGAAGTCGAGCAAATCTTGTATGCAGTCCTTGAATCTGTTAGATTAACGGCTTATTTGTTATCGCCAGTTATCCCTAACTTAAGTAATAGTATTTACCAGCAGTTAGGATTTACTGGGGATTTTAATCGTATCGACGAAGGAGACGAGAAACAGCTTGAATTCGCGCTTCATTCTCAGTGGGGCAAACTAGCGGCAAATCAAAATTTGGGCAAAGCCAGCCCAATTTTTGCCAAACTAGAATTACCCGAGTAAAATTACGGTTTTAATTAATAATCAAAATAAATTTAGCTTTGACGATTAACTACAAATTTAATACATACAAAAAACAATTTTAATAAAATGAGGCAAAAAAAATGTTAGATAATTACTATGGAAGCGATCCGATATTTACTCCAGAGCAGATTCTGGAAAATAGAGGTAGAGTGGCAATATTTATAGATGGCTCGAACTTATTCTATGCCGCTTTACAGTTAGGTATAGAAATTGACTATAGCAAACTACTGTCTCGACTTACAGGAGGTTCGAGACTGCTGCGCTCCTTTTTTTATACTGGAGTCGATCGCACTAATGAAAAACAGCAGGGGTTTTTGCTCTGGATGCGCCGCAACGGCTATCGGGTAATTGCCAAAGATTTAGTACAGCTACCAGACGGCTCGAAAAAAGCCAATTTAGATGTGGAAATCGCCGTCGATATGATGTCGTTAGTAGGGGCATACGACACGGCAATTTTAGTCAGCGGCGATGGCGATTTGGCATATTCTGTAGATGCCGTCAGTTATCGCGGTGCTAGAGTAGAAGTCGTCAGTTTGCGATCGATGACTAGCGATAGTCTGATTAATGTTGCCGATCTTTATATCGATCTCGATCAAATAAAAGAAGATATTCAAAAAACTACCAAACATAGCGATCCCTATCGCAGTTTTTCGGGTTTTGGTATTTTAGAAAATTCTCCCAGTCCTGAAATAAGATAGTTTAAAAAATTATTTAGTTTTGTTTTTGTAAGCTGGCGACTGAGATATTTGTCTCTTTCCGCCAGCTTTTTAGATCTGATTTGAAGTATTAATTAAAGAGCGTTTCTTTTTTTCTAAATACTGCTGGTCTGACTCTCTTGCCAAATAGTATTCTGACGCAGGCTTAATTTGAGTGACAATTTCTCGGTCGAATCGTCCCGATTGTTGTAGCTTGCCTTTGGAAGCTCTAGCCTCTCTTTCTTGTTGGGAACTATGATAAAAAATTACCGAGCGATATTGTTCTCCTTTGTCTGCTCCTTGGCGATTTAATTGAGTGGGGTCGTGAATCGACCAAAAAACAGCTAATAGTTCCAAATAACTAACTTTTTCAGGATCGTACATGACCTGGGCTACTTCAGCATGACCCGTAATTCTTGAAAGTACGTCCAAATAACTCGGATTGGCAAAATGTCCGCCCATATAACCTACGGAAGTCTCACTAACTCCCTTTAGTTGACGGAAAGCCTCTTCTATTTTCCAAAAACATCCCGCTCCAAATGTAGCTGTTTCCATGTTTTTTCGTTCTTTAACTGTCTATATTAAAATTATCTCGCGATAAATCTGTAATAGTAAAAATGTTCTATTTTTTTTGTTGGTGCCAAAGAAAGCAGCGATCGCTTTGCCAAAACTTCAAGCTAATCCAACTTTGACTCAGACAGTAGACTGGACTTATAGCGAACGATATTACTTTATTGAAGTGTAGATTCGCTATCTGCATCTGTTTCTGTTAGCAAAACCTCCGCCACTTCTGGAAAGTATATTTGCATACAGCTATCGCATACACCGTGAGTAAATTCTACGTCTGAATATTTCTCGATAAACTGCTCGACAGTTGACCAATAACCTCGGTCGTTACGAATACCCTTACAGTAAGAACAAATTGGCACTAACCCCTTCATAATTTCGATTTTTTCCAGGGCGTCGGCTAGTTGAGACGAGACTCGTCGTAACTCTAGTTGCATAACCACCTGGCGAGCTAGTGCCTCTAAAGTTTTTTTCTGAGACTCTGATAAATCTTCTCTAGGCTTACGGTCGATTATACAAAGCGTTCCAATAGAGTATCCTTCGGGAGTAATAAGGGGAACTCCTGCATAAAAGCGAATGCCTGGAGCACAAGTAACCAGCGGATTATTTACGAAGCGTTCGTCGCGAAGTGCATCTTTGACCACCATTATGCTTTTACTAAGAATAGTATGGGCGCAGAATGAGACATCACGAGCAGTTTCTGCGACATTTAGTCCTACTTTGGACTTAAACCATTGTCGTTCTGAATCGACAAAACTAATTAAAGCGATCGGTACCTCACAAATAAAAGCAGCCAGGGTAGCAATGTCATTGTATGCTGATTCGGAGGGAGTATCTAAAATTCTATATTGTCTTAGTGCTTCGAGTCGCGCAGCTTCTCTAGCAGGAGGCTTATCTTTCATTACTAGAATACTCTAATCCATATACCTACCATTCAGTATATGACAGCCAATTTAAGCAAGTTACTCAGGCACAATAGCATTTAATAATGCTTAATGATTTAAACATAGATGAAACTACCAACTACATAAGACAATCAATAACAACTTTAAAAATGCGATCGAAGTTTTTAGGGAAGAAACTTAAATGTATTCAAGGAAGCTCTGTTTGACATTCGTTATAGCAATCTAGCGGTTAGTTTGTCACAAAATAAATAAAGATATTAAATTTTGAGTAACAGTAGAATTATGGCATCGTATCAAGATCGAGAAGCTTATATTCCCTATCGGCAAGCCGAGCTAATCGAACTTTGTTTGGAAGACGGACATTTAAATAATGAGGAGAAACAAAAGTTTAAGGATTTTTGTTCGCTTTTATCAGCTTTTTATCATTTTAAATTTCAAGCTTATTTAGAACATCTAAAAAATAATTATGCTCCCTTTAACCCCGATACCAATTTAAAGTCTAATAAGATAACTAAAGAAGACTTGCCTAAGATGGAAACCAAGTTGATAGAAGACTTCAAACTAGTTTTAGAAAGAGCCAACTATAAGCCCATCTCGCAAGCTGCTTTAAAAGATGCTTTCAAAAATAGATCGGTTATCGAACTCAAAACGAAAGTAGATTTTGATGATTTCGACCAAATGGTTTGTTACCGTCGAGGTGACTTCAAGCAAACTATTGAGTACAAAAAGTTTTTTAGAAAAAAAACAAAGCAAATTGAAGTTCTCGATCGCGTAGTTTTATTAATCAAGTTTAAAGATGAAGAATATTTTAGAAAACAAGATACTGACGGAGGATTACTTAAATTTGTTCCAGGTAAAATGTATGTTTATTTTTACCGAAATGTCCCTCAATACGATCTGGAGCTACTATTTCCCAATATTAAAATTAGTATGACCTGGAAAGACCGATTAAAATTGATAATTCCTGCTTTTGGTGCGGCGATTCCTGTAATACTCAAGGCTCTACCCAAACTAGCATTACTTATCGGGGCAATTTCTTTTTTAATTTTTGGCTCGACAAGCATTTTAGGCATTGAAGTTAGTGAAGAAAATGTACGCAATTTTATGCCCGTTCTAACTGCTCTTTTATCTTTAGTAGTGGTTTTAGGAGGTTATGCTTTTAAGCAATATAGTAAATACAAAAGCAAGCTAATCGAGTTTCGTAAAAAAGTAACAGATACTTTGTTTTTTAAAAACCAGGCTAATAACGCCAGCGTTTTTTATTCTTTAATTAATGCTGCAGAAGAAGAAGAATGCAAAGAAATTATTTTAGTTTACTATCATCTTTTAACTAGTAAAACTCCGCTAACCGCGTCGGAATTAGACGATCGCATCGAAACCTGGATGGATGACAAATTCAAAGTGAAAATTGATTTTGATATCAAAGGTCCAATTAATAATTTAAAACAAACTCGCGGTAAGGTTGTCTATCCCTATAATAATGAAGCAGATTGTCCTGAAATTTCTCTGCTAAAACAAGACGAACGAGGAAACTGCCATATTTTGTCTTTAGATGAATCTAAATTACTTATTGACTATATTTGGGACAATATTTTTCACTATACTTAGAACTCAACCTTTTCAATCGGCTTTTCCTTCTATTAGCTCAGTTTTTTGAATCAAAAAAGTGGCAACAAAATCGATAAAAGTGCGAATGCGAGTAACGTATCTTAAATCTTCATGAGTTAAAATCCATAACTCTTTTTCTAATTCAGGAATTGGCAGAGAAACACGAGCTAAAGCGCGATCGCTATCTTTATAAATAGCAAGGTAGTAAAGCCAGTCCTGCATGTTCCTTTACTGCTGCTAGTATTCCCATACAGGTATCGAAGCGATACCAAAATTTTACCCTGGGAACGGTATGCTTTAGCCAACGGGCAGTTGCCGAATCAATTATGCTTTCCTCAAAACCAAGTTTTGTAAATATAAGGTAAACGAAATGACAGAATTACAAGGAAAAAACGCCTTTGTTACTGGCGGAACTCGCGGAATTGGCGCAGCAATAGTCCGAAAAATGGCAGAGGCAGGTGCAAACATTGCCTTCACTTATCATAAGTCTCAGGATAAAGCCGATATTTTGGTGAGAGAAATTGAAGCTAGAGGAGTTCGGGGATTAGCAATTCAGGCTGATGCTATGGAAGCAAACAATGTTGTGCAGGCAATCCAAAAAGCTGTATCGGCACTTGGAGCTATAGATATTCTCATCAATAATGCAGGGATTTTCGAGCTTAAATCTATTACCGAAAGTACCTTAGAAGATTACGAAAGAACTGAAAAAGTTAATATCAAAGCTGTTTTTGCCGCCACGATGGAAGCTGTTAAATCTATGCCAGAAGGGGGGCGTATTCTTACTATCGGCAGCGTGAATGCAGATTCTATGCCGTTTCCTGGTGGTTCGCTTTATGCTATGAGTAAAGCCGCCGTACAGATGATGACTAAAAGCTGGGCGAGAGATTTAGGCAGTAAAAAAATTACTGCAAATGTAATTCAACCAGGTCCAATTGATACGGACATGAATCCAGCCGATAGTGCTTTTGGAGAAACCATAACGGAGATGACAGCGATTAAACGCTATGGCAAACCAGAAGAAATTGCCGAATTAGCTGCTTTTCTAGCCAGTCCTAAAGCAGCTAACATTACTGGTTCGATAATTAACATTGATGGAGGGATGACAGTTTAGTAAATATTTTACTAACGCTGTGTTTATCTCAAAATTTCTTTGCCTACGGCAACGTATTTAGACCATCCCAAATGCGATCGCTCGTCGGGAAAATCTTTGACAATTACGCCGCGACTGGGAGATCTTTGAAATGCCACCAACAAAGGAATATCGGTTTTAAATAGAGGCAGTTGGGCTGCTTCCAAAAATTTTCTTGCTTCTCTACCATTGATAGTTCGAGAGTCTACTTTGGTCAACAAAACTTTGTAATTAGCCTTGAGAGGTTTGAGCAACTCGATCGCCTTGACGGTAGAATCTAAATCTAAATGGTTGGGTGTTGTGGGCAAAATTAGTAAATCGCTACCTATTGCTAAATCTTCTAGTTCTTCTGGTTCTGGTCTGGCTTGGGTATCGATAATAATGTGGGTGAATTTTGAGATCAAACCAGGAGAACCCGCTTGCGAAGCGACGTAAAAAGGTAGCTTATCTTCTTTCGACCAGACTAAAGCCGAACGGTTTTTATCCGCATCGATAAGCAGTGTCGGTGCAATAGTTTGAAAATAGGCAGCTAAATGAACCGCCGTTGTGGTTTTACCCACTCCTCCTTTTAAAGCTGTAATTGCAATTATCATCGTCAGCCAGATGAACATAGTTTAGTAGTAGTAGTTTACCTATAAGCGCGTCTAACGCAAACAAACGCGAGCGCGATATACACAAAATTAAACAGCTTGGGAACGGCAAAAGGCATAAATAGACAATAGGGTCGTGTCGCTAAAAGTGAGAAAAATAATAATACTTTTGTGTTATTTACCGTAACACTTCGCTCTAACATCATCTATTCTAAGATATTTTGTACGTCGTCACTCAGACCGCCAACGCACCTAAAATCTATTGTTAATGAAGCTATATAAACTTTTTAGTTGGGTAACTGCTGCTGTTTTACTTACATCCTGCATAGCACAGGAGAAGCCGAATCAGTTACAAGTAGATTCCAATCGCCCAACTCCATCGCCAAAAACCATAACCTTGGATGAAAATTACCAAAAAGTAATGGGTCAGACTGTTTATGTTCCCGTTTACTCTCATGTTTTTCATCAGGATGAGAAAAACATTTTCGATTTAGCTGCTACTCTGAGTATTCGCAATACCGATTTCAAAGAGGCGATCGCGATCGCTTCGGTAAAATATTATGATTGGAATGGCAAACTGGTGAAAAATTATCTAGAGCAGCCTATTGAGATTGCGGCATTGTCTTCTACAGATTTTTTCATTAATACTAGCGATCGCAGTGGTGGTTCTGGAGCTAAATTTATTGTGGAGTGGGTAGCCCAAACCAACGTGAGCGAACCGATAGTTGAGGCAATTATGATTGGTACTGGTTTTCAACAGGGAATTTCTTTTGTTAGTCCTGGTAAAGTTATTGAAAATCATCATAATTCTCAACCTGAAAACCCAAATTAGTGACTAACTCTTTGCTTATTGAGCGATTTAGTAATTTACCGTTAGAAGAACCCGCTTCCCTACCTACTGTCGAATTCACTGGGTTGGTAAATAGCTTAATTATTCTGCTTCTCGTCGCAATTGCCGTAGCTTTGGTTACCCGATGGCTGCGAATTCCTTATGTAGTGGGTTTAGTTTTAGCGGGTTTGGCAATTTCTAAGCAAGCATTACCCGAATCTGTCGGTCTAAATCCCGATGTAATTCTGAATTTATTTTTGCCTATTCTGATTTTTGAAGCAGCCATTAATACGGATATTAGCCGTTTACGCAGTACAGTTAAGCCCATTGCTTTACTCGCAGGACCAGGGGTAGTTCTATCAGCAGTTATTACAGCTTTTCTTCTTAAATATGGGTTGGGGTTGTCATGGATTACCGCTTCGGCTGTAGGAGTAATTTTAACTATTACCGATACGGTTTCGGTGATTGCTGCCTTCAGAAGCGTTCCCGTACCTGGGCGATTAGCCACCATTGTCGAAGGAGAAAGTCTTTTTAACGATGGAATTGCTTTAGTGTTGTTGAGCATAATTACGACAATTCATCTTCAGGGAGCGTTTGCTCTTGGTGAAAGTGTCGAACAAATTTTTATTGCTTTTGTGGGTGGTGGTCTTCTCGGTTTGGGGTTGGGTTATTTATGTGTGGGGTTATTTCGGCAGTTAGATGATGCTTTTAGTAATATTTTGCTTACGGTAGCAGTCTCTTTAGGAACATTTCAAATCGGTCAAGCCTTGGGAGTTTCTAGTGCGATCGCAGTTGTCATCGCTGGTCTAGTAATTGGTAATTTGGGCTTACGTCAAACCTCTGCCTCAATTCAAGTGACGTTGCTAAATTTCTGGGAATATGCTGGCTTTGGGGTTAATACCTTTATTTTTTTATTCGTAGGTCTTGAAGTTCAACCGCCCATTCTTTTAGAAACTTTGCCCACTGCTCTTTTAGCCATTGTAATTTATCAAATTGGGCGCGTTTGTTCTATCTATCCCTTACTATCTTTCTTGCGTTTTATCGATCGTCCACTTCCTTTAAAATGGCAGCACGTTTTAATTTTTGGCAATGTTAAGGGGTCGCTGTCAATGGCTCTGGCTTTGAGTTTGCCCTTTACTATGCCTGGAAGAATGCAGGTAATTACCTTGGTGTTTAGCACTGTGTTGGTGTCTCTCATCGGACAGGGGCTGAGCTTGCCTTGGTTGGTCAAACGGCTACAGTTAATAAAACCCTCCTCGATCGGGCAGAAAATCGAAACTTTACAACTGAATTTGATTGCAGCTAAAGCTGCTCAGGAAGAACTACAAAATCTCTTGCAATCTGGCAGTTTACCAAAATTTCTTTACGAAGAGCTATTTGCCAGCTATCAAGCTAGAATTGCTTCATCTGAACGAGAACTACGCGATCTTTATAATCAAAGAATAACCTATCTATCAAACAAATTTGAGGATCGGCAATATTTAGATGGTCTATATCGTCGTCTCTATTTAGCAGAAAAAGGAGCGATTAATGACGCCATTTTTAATGGATTGCTTCCAGATGGTATTGCTCAGTCATATCTTCAAGAACTTAACGAAAAACTACTATCTCTCAAAGATGACTAAGAAGAACATAAGCCGATAAAATCAATTAGTTGTCGTACGAGTTCGGGTTTAGTTACCGCTAAAATAGTAAATCCGCTTTCTATGATAGTGCTACCATTGGGAATGTTTAAAGCTTCGTGAGGATGCGCTTGATAGCCAATAATTAATGTGCCTGCAGGAAACCGAGAATCCCGAGCTATTTCAGCCACACTACGCCCTATTATATAACAGGTTTGGGGAATGGAAAGCTTTAAAACCTCAATTTGTCCCTGTTCAAAGTGCATCATGGCATCTATTTGGGGATATTCAATCGCGTTGACAACTCTGTTAATGGCTAACTCTGTAGTGCTGATAATATGGGTTGCACCCGCCAATTGATACGGTTCGGTGAAGTCGCGATTGCGCATTCGCACGACAATTTGAGATACGCCGTAGTGTCTGCACAGAGTAACCAGTGCTAGATTGATTGCATCTTCTGTTAAAGTGGCAATAACTGCATTGGCTTTACGAATCCCCGCTTCTAGCAGTACGGTTGTGTTGACCGCACTTCCTTCAAAAGCCATTACGCCAATTTTTTCACGAGCATATTGACAAGCAAGAGGATTAGTATCTATTACGGCAATAGTATGTCCTCTCTGTAGTAGGGTTTTAGCTAAGTCCAGTCCCATCATTCCAGCCCCACCAATAAGAACGTACATTTTGTCTTTTAACTCATCAATTTTGATTCCAAATTTAGTATCTCGTATTTTTTAACCTGCTATTAAATTTTCATGTGTTTAAAAAGTACGATCTAAGTTGACGCGATTGGATAAACTGTCTTAAAAGTAAAAACGAGCTACAATTGTCTATTCTTAAAGTAGGTAGAAAAGATGGTTGATTTAAATCCAAGTTCCAGTTTTAGTTTAAAAATCGAACTGGAAATTCCTAATCGCCCAGGAGCATTAGCTTCAGTCATGAGTGCGATCGCGTCTTTGGGTGGTAGTTTGGGAGACATTTCGCTGCTGCAATACAATCACAAATACACTCAGCGAGAATTAACGGTAGATGCTTCTAGTAGCGAACACGCCGATAAAATTGTCAGTGCCATCGAAGCTCTACCTAGCGTCAAAGTTATTAACTACAGCGATCGCACTTTTGCCATTCATCGGGGAGGCAAGATTAGCATCGAGAGCAAACTTCCTCTAAAATCTCAGTCCGATCTTTCGATGGCTTATACTCCTGGAGTTGGCAGGATTTGCAGAGCGATCGCAGAAAATCCCGAACGGGTGTATTCCCTGACGATTAAGAGCAATACCGTAGCAGTAGTTACCGATGGTAGTGCCGTATTAGGTCTGGGTAATTTAGGAGCGGGTGCGGCTCTACCAGTGATGGAAGGTAAAGCTTTATTATTTAAGGAATTTGCTGGAATTGATGCTTTTCCCATTTGTTTGGATACTCAAGATACCGAAGCAATTATTCAAACTGTCAAACATATCGCTCCAGTGTTTGGCGGCATAAATTTAGAGGATATTGCCGCTCCTCGGTGTTTTGAAATCGAACGACGTTTGAGAGCAGAACTAAATATTCCCGTATTTCACGACGATCAGCACGGTACGGCAATTGTAGTCTTAGCTGCTTTATATAATGCTCTAACCTTAGTTGGGAAATCTCTAGCTGAAGTAAAAATTGTCATCAATGGTGCGGGGGCAGCAGGAGTAGCGATCGCTACTCTGTTACAGAAAGCAGGAGCGACAACAATTATTTTATGTGATTCGCAAGGAATTATTGCTAGAGAGCGCGATAATCTTAACGAGCAAAAACTAGCATTTGCTGTAGCTCAAAGTGGTAGTTTGGCTGATGCCATGCAGGAAGCCGATGTTTTTTTGGGAGTCAGCGCACCAGGAGTAGTTAGCCCCGAAATGGTCGAATCGATGGCAAAAGAGCCGATTGTTTTTGCTATGGCGAATCCCGTACCCGAAATTCAACCAGAATTAGTTTACAATCGCGTAGGGGTAATGGCTACAGGACGCAGCGACTATCCCAATCAGATCAATAATGTGTTAGCCTTTCCTGGTGTTTTTCGCGGTGCTTTAGATTGTCGCAGCATGGCAATTACTACTAATATGTACCTCGAAGCAGCCAAAGCGATCGCCGCTTTAGTTGCTCCTCAAGATTTAGATCGCGAACACATTATTCCCTCTGTGTTCGATGCTAGAGTAGCCACTGCTGTAGCCACTGCCGTTAGTTTGGCTGCCGAACATGACGGAGTTGCTAGAGCGTACCAGCAACAAAAACTACAATAAGTGTCGAAGCCCAAAGCCCAACAATTCTTAACTGACAATGGATGAGATCCCAGAAGCAATAAGAGTTAGAGAAAGCATTAACGAGACTAAACGTTCGTCTGTAACTTTAGTTGCTGGAGGTGTGCTTTGCCTCGTTATCGTTGGTTCGCTAGCAATTTTTTTAGCTTCTTCCAGCAAACAGCCACAGCCTACAGTAAGTTCGCTTCCTGCAAAAAGCAAGGTTGAGACTGATAATAGCAACACAGAGGCAGTTTCTAGTCCGTCACCACCAGCAAACGCTCAGGCACTCAAACCCACGTCTTCGTTTGACTCAAACTCTGCCAGACCAGATAAAGAAAATTTACTCGGTCACTTACCCTACCAGGAAGTTTCAGAAGCAAATTTAGAATCTATTACTGCTAACGGTAGTGTTCGCCTGCATCCTAAAGCAGCAGCCAAATTTCGCGAAATGCAGGCAGCAGCCAGAGCCGAAGGGGTTATTTTGACTCCAATCTCTGGTTTTCGCTCGGTTAAAGCTCAAGAACAGTTATTCTTTGGAGTTAAAGAACAAAGAGTTCAAGATGCTGTAAAAAGAGCAGAAGTTAGCGCGCCGCCTGGATACAGCGAACATCATACGGGATATGCGATTGACATCGGCGATGGTAAGGTTCCAGCAGCCAATGTAGAACCAGAATTTGAGAACACTGCTGCTTTTCGCTGGTTACAGGCAAATGCTGCTCGCTATAGCTTTGAGTTGTCTTTTCCGCTCAATAATTCTCAAGGAATTAGCTACGAACCCTGGCACTGGCGTTATGTAGGCGATCGCCAGAGCTTAGAGACTTTCTATAAAGTTAACAACGAACAATGAACAATGTTTACCGAGCGTTGGCGATCGCTCATTGCTCATTGTCAATACCGCCCATTAACCAAAAACAATACTATTCTTCTATTTTGTGACCCTCAGCTTCAATTAGCTCGATAAAAGTTTCTGCTGATGCTTTTGAATCTACAGTTACTTTTTTAGTGTTGGTATCGATTTCAACTTTAGCATCTGGTTCGGAAGTAAGAATAGTTTCTTTAAGTCTGTCAGCAGCTTCGGAACTATTAATGGTAGGTACTTTTAATTCAATCATTATTAATCCTCAATAAAAATTCTGTAAACAACCTGAATCCAAATAAATAAGTATTCAATTATACGATTCTAGCTTTACTGCTACTATTGATAAACTAACTTTAGAAGGATTTGGTTTCGACCGAGCATCGCTCGCTGTTGTTAAAGGCGCTCGCCCAAAATTTATAGCAGTTTTCATCTTAAGTTAAATACAAATTCAAACCAAACCAAGGTCGCCAAAATCTTAATGCCTAGTGTCTAACTAATCCAAAGTGTACTTTATTCGATCGAGAATTGCTTTAATCGCATACAGATAAAAGTTTTATAATTATGGAATTTGCTACAGAAGAATGGTGGGTCAGGCGCTGGTTGGAATTACTCGATTCTTATCGGTTTAAAAAGCGGCTCGAACGAGGCAGAAACTATGCCAGAGAAGGAAACGTTTTAAGTATTGTATTCGAGCGATCGCAAGCTTTAGCGGCAGTGCAGGGTAGCGAAGCCGAACCCTATCGAGTGGCAATTTCTCTCGAACCATTTCCCAGTGAAAATCGCGAACGAGCAATTGCTAAGATGTCTCAGCCTCCCTTTACCGATGAAGATTGGGAAGCTGTAATTCAAACTATGTCTGAAAAAGCGATCTTTTCTGCCCAATTACTGGCAGGAGAAATGCCAGAAGACATTGAAGCCGTGTTTACCGCCAATGGCTTGAGTTTATTTCCCTTTACTCTCAACGACGTTCGCTCTCGCTGTAGCTGTCCCGATAAAGCCAATCCTTGCAAACATATTGCGGCAGTTTACTATCAGTTGGGCGATCGCTTTAAAGAAGATCCCTTTATTATTTTTCAACTTCGCGGCAGAACTAAAGAGCAAATACTTGAAGGTTTGCGGCAGATGCGTACTCAAAAGGCAGCATCATTACCTAAAGAACCAACAGATAAATTAGAAAACAATACTGAGGCTACCATGCCAGCAGCCGATGAAACCCAAGTCAATCGCTTTTGGCAGTACGACGAACCTTTAGAATCTTCCTTAGTAGCGATCGCGCCTCCTTTAGAAAATAAAAATGTTCTCGATTTACTAGGCAGAATTCCGTTGCCAGCTGCCGATACCGAAGCTTTAGAGCAATTTTTAACTCAGACCTATCAAACAGCTACTCAACAGGCGATTATGGCAGCTTTGAGCAATGAAAATAAATAAAGCGTTCCAGATAAATTATGTCAAAAGAACATAAGTATCAAACAATTCTCAAATGGACGGGGAATAGAAATAGAGGTACTGAAAATTACCAAGCCTATGACCGCACTTATGAAATAGAAGTAAAAGGCAAGCCGATCGTTTATGGCTCATCAGATCCTACTTTTCGTGGAGATAAAACCAAATATAACCCCGAAGAATTATTGGTAGCTTCTCTGTCTAGTTGTCATATGCTGTGGTATCTGCATTTATGTTCTGAAGCAGGAATAATTGCGATCGCCTATCGAGATATCGCTATTGGCAAGATGGAGGAAATGAAAAATGGTAGCGGAAAATTTACCGAAGTTGTTCTTCAGCCAGAGGCTACTATTACTACTGAAAGCGATTTGAAAAAGGCAAAACAGTTACACCAAACAGCCCACAAATTTTGTTTTATTGCTAATTCAGTTAACTTTCCCGTTCTTTGTCAACCATCGATTAAACAAAGCTCAAATAGAGAAGGGGATTTATAAACTATCTCAGATAGTCAAACATTAATAAATAGAATGTTGAGTCTTACTTTTCAGAACCTTGAGAACAATTAGCGCTCGCGCTTAAGAAAACATAATTCTTCGCATAATTAGAGCAATTATACTTATGGCACAAATTACCGCTAATTGACCTGGAAGGGGCGTAAGGGAATAAATTACAATTGCTTGCCACCAAGAATCAAGTCCTTCTCCCAACCCAATAGAAAAATGCAAACCTGTTAGATAGATAAGACCTGTTAAATGAATTACTAATAAACCCGTCAAACAACTAAGCACTAGAGTATCTAACCTGGATTTAGACTGAAAAGCCAAATAGCCACACAACCAACCACCAAAAATAAAGCCCAGTAAATAACCAAAATTAGGCTGCTGAAAATATTGCCAACCGCCGCCGCGATCGAAAATAGACAGCCCTGTTAAACCCAATAATAAATAAGCCAATTGTGATAGCCCAGCAGCACTTTTGCCACCCAAACAGCCAACAAGTAAAACAGCACCAACCTGATAACTAACACCTATAGAGTAAGTAGTGATTCCTCGCTGCCAGGACCAGGGTGCGGCAATAGTATGGGCGGAAATAAAAGTACAGCCTACTGTGAGGAATAAGCCAATAGTCGCCCATAACAAAACTTCGGGTAGAGATGGTAAAGAAACGCGATCGCGCGAATTCAATTCCAAATCGAGCCGTTGGCGCAACAACTGGTTCTCTGCTTTTAATTGTTTGATACGCTCTTGATGTCGATCTAGCGATTGTTGAAAACGATTGATAATTATTTTTACGGCAGGAGGAGTTAAATCCCACTCGTAATTACTAATTTCCTCACTGGGTTTGGGAACTGATTTGAGGTTAGTCATACTCGAACTCGTTCGATAGCATCTCTTAGTTTAGCTCTCAATTGCGGTTTTTACAGGAAATACCGTAGTTATACTGAATTATCCCAATCTTTAATTCTAAGTAATCACTAAGTAACTAACTCCAGCATTTGCAAATGTTGCTTCAAAGAAGCAATGGTATTAGCTGCGATCGCACCACTGGCAGCAACGGCAGGAATGCCGATACCAGGAAAGGTAGAATCTCCGCAGCAGTACAATTTGGATAGGGGAGTGTTAGAACCAGGAAACAAACCATTTCCTGCTTTTATTGCAGGTCCATAGGTACCGCAATGGCGACGAAGATAGCGTTTATGGGTTAAAGGCGTACCAACCAAAGTTACTTCACAACGGTTGCGAATGTCGGGAATGATGCGTTCTAAGCCCTGCCACATAACTTCAGCCCGTTCTGTTTTTAGTCGGTCGTATTCTGCGCTGCGGCGATCGAGTCCCGCCCAAATTTCGTAAGGTTCGTTACCTGGTGTATAAACATGTACGACGTGCTTGCCAGCAGGAGCGAGAGAGGGGTCTAACACCGAAGGAATAGAAGCTACTACTACGTTTTGCGGTGCGGTAACGCCTTGTTCCCAATCGTTTACCACAATATAGTGACACTGTAAGTTTTTTGGTAGTCCCGTCCCGTCAATACCTAGATGGAGGTGCATAAAGCTTTCGCATTCGGGGATAGCTTGACGTTCGGTGACAAAATCTTGAGGTAATGCGCCCTGGGGTATTAAGGGCAAAGTGTCCCAAATAGAGGCATTAGAGACTACTGCTTTAGAGGCAGCAATCTTTTTGCCATTACCTAACCGTACGCCTACCGCCTGTTTATCTTCAACTAAAATTTCGGCTACGTGGGAGTTATACAAGATTTCGCCCCCATTTTTAGTCAATCCTCTAAGTAAGGCATCGACGATCGCGCCACTACCGCCGACGGGATAATCTAGCTCTACCCCTGGTTTGTACCATTCGGCAAACATAAACGCCATTACCGCTCCTACCGTACCGCTGGCAGGTAGACCAGACAACAAAAAGCATAATAGATCGAGCCAGTCACGAATGAAGCGATCGCTGACGGTTCCATCGATAATTTCGCTAAACGGTCTGGTTAGTTTGAGAATGTTGGGTAAATGCCACAGCATTGAAGGAAGATACTTACCCATACTTACGGCTGCCCCCAGATCGAAGCGCATTGCTAGAGGAGGCAGGGCATTAACTGCTTCGGCAAATATTTTCATTTCTGCCTGTAGTTGTTGCCACTCGGCTACGGCAGCTTCACCCCTCAGTTTGGCTAAAGTTTCAGTAAAATGATTGGCACCAATGTAAGCATCAAAATCTGCTTCTGGTAGCCGACAACCCCAAACATCGTAGTTGACCCACTCAATATCTTCATCGAGTACATCTAAAACCTGTCGCAAAGGATTATTAGACGGAGAACGAGACATGCCCGAATAGAGCGAGGGACCAGAATCAAACTTATAGCCATCGCGCTCGAAACTATGTGCCGCACCACCAGCGATCGCATGACTTTCGCAAACAATTACTTTAAAACCGTATTTGGCAAGTAAGGCCCCACAGCACAAACCGCCAACGCCACTGCCGATAATTACTACATCTGCTGCTAGAGAATCGTTCATTAATTTATTGCTAAGAGTCTAATAAAGAGGCGATCGCTTTTTCCAAGGCTTTTTGTTCTAGTACTGTGAGAATAAAAACTTCCTGTACGGTCTTACCCTGACGAGCGATAACTTTATAGCCTCCTCTAATCGGTACGGATACTCTCAGTTTTAGATGAGGAGAGCGACCTCTAGCGGTTTTTATTCTACCTGGAGTAACAGTACCTATGCCCTCACAATCAACTAGCTTTTCTAGAATGGGAATCAAACCAGGAAGATGAGTAGAATGATTCCAAACTAGCCTACCGTCAGAAGAGTCAGTCATAACTAAAGGGCGATCGCCATAAACTAATAAATTATTTAATTTTACGCCTTTTCTAACGGTGCCATTGTCAAACCCGCTCTTCTTAATTGTTGATGATATAGTTCGGCTTGTTCTTGAGGACCTACCCAGACTATTGCCTGTCCTTCATTGTGTATTTGCTCGGTTAATTCCCAGGCGCGATCGCCATTCATACCAGGAATATATTTCATCAAACATTCGGCAACGTGCTTGAAAGTATTAAAGTCATCATTGAGGACGATTACTTTATAGTTAGGATAAAGTTCTTTTACGGTTTGACCTGCACGTTCTCTAATAGTTGTAGGCGTAGCAGTCATGAGCGATAAATCCTGTTAATTCGGTAAAACTCTATTGTAATGTTCGACAAAACTTAAAGTGCTGAAAATTATTAAGAGCGAGCCTTAAAACAGTTTACCTATTTTTAATATTTTGTTCAAAATTAAACTAGCAATTTTTTACAGAGATAGATATAAAAGAGTTTCATATTGTCTAATTTTGTATTTTCTTCATGGCTCGCATTAATTCCGAACAACTAGCAAAATGAAATTATCTATCGGTTGGCTATATCCAAACTTAATGAGTACTTATGGCGATCGCGGCAACGTAATTTGCTTGCAGCAACGCTGTCAGTGGCGCGATATGGAAGTCGAAATCGTTCCCCTACAACGAGAAACAGCGATCGCAGAATTTAAGCGAGTCGATCTGATTGTTGGTGGTGGCGCGCAGGATCGGCAGCAAGAAATCGTAATGCGAGATCTGCGAGGAGCAAAAGCTGATGCTCTACGCACCATGTTAGAAGCCAATACGCCTGGTGTATTTACCTGTGGTTCGCCACAGCTTTTGGGGCATTATTACGAACCTGCTTTAGGACAGAGAATTGAAGGCTTGGGCTTGTTGGATTTGGTTAGCAAACATCCAGGTATTAATGCCAAACGCTGCATCGGTAATTTAGTCTTTGAAATTGCCGCTTCTCCTCTCGCTGAAGAACTACAGGCAATGTTAGGTGAAAAACCAATTGCCATTGGCTTTGAAAATCACGGCGGCAGAACTTATTTAAATAGCGTTCAGCCTTTGGGTAAGGTAGTGAGCGGATTGGGAAACAACGGTGAAGATGGTTGGGAAGGGGCTTTTTACGGTAATGCGATCGCTACTTACGCCCACGGACCTTTATTGCCCAAAAATCCTTTTATTGCCGACTGGTTGATAAAAAAAGCCCTACAAAGAAAATATCAAACCGAAATCAATTTGATTAAACTCCCAGATACTCTGGCTTATGAAGCTCGTAAAGCCATGCTTCAACGATTAAATTTAGCCAAAATCTCTTAGACTTCATTGTTGCTCAGGAAAATGCTGTATATAAAAGCGATCGCGCCTAGAGTTTTTTATAAGATTCAATTTCTAATACGGGACCAATCATGGCAATGGTCATTACGTCTTCTCTGGTTTTTCCTTCGATTTCTACCCTAATTGACTCTTGCTTGAGTTCTTCTGGAGGATCTTTTAGTTCGTAAGTCGTACCATCGTCAGTTACTAATGCCCAAGTGCCAAAGCCAAATCCCTTTTTTTCTATTTTTCCTGTTACAGTCATAGTTCTAATCTATCAAGTTATTTTATCCGCCCCCTCAATCCCCCAATCCTGGGGGACTTTTACAAATTTAGCTCCCCCAAATTTGGGGGTTGGGGGGCTTATCCGAACAGTATTAGTTAGCGATCGACAGTTAATAGCAAATATAACGTGAGTTAACTTACTCTACAATAGCTATAAAAATAGGGGAGAAAAACTCCCCATTTATAGACTAAAAAATTATTCGCTCGACATAGCAAAGACAAATTTTATGCCCTTTGCTTTTCGTTTTGACTGGCTACATAAGCCAAAGCAAGGCAGAGTATAGCGTTAATACCGAGAAAACTACGAGCGGCTACACCAGCACCCAATCCCCAGACAGCAGGATCGATCGCCGCGCTAACTGCCAAACAAGCAGCTACACCAATACTCGAACCGATAGCAAACCATTTCCAACTAGAGTGTCCGAGTAACAAAACAATTAAAACAAAAGGAATTAAAACGCTGGCAAACACGGGATTGAGGCTGGCGGTTCCTCTAACGACATTACCCAATTCGGGAATCGAACTACCAAACAGACGTAGAGGCCATTGAGGTAGATCGAAAATGTATAGTCCCTGTAAAAAGAACAAGCCCGAACTGCCCAAAATTAAACCGCTATTTAAACCCAAAGTAAACGGTAAATAGTTACGTAAAAACCAAGCCAGCAGGTAAGAACCGATGACCATTGCCAGTTTTGGTAAAAAAGCAACCGCACCGCCATCTAGCCAGAAACCAGGATTGAGATAGCCGCTATTGCGTAACCAACGGAAAAAGTCTTTAAAGGTAATTTGACCTTTGAGGGCAAGTTTTACCGCGCCACCAGCATCCAATTGACCCGCACCAAAATGGTTTAAGGGATCTTCTTTGATTTTGCGAGAAGATTGCTTGAGAATATTTACTACTTCTGCTGGTTCTTCTATACCGCTAGCTCTAACCAAAGCTGCTACACCTGCAACGTGAGGTGCTGCCATACTCGTACCCTGAAAACCGACAAACACCGACTTACCGCTACTAGGATCGACGGTATTTTGCAAAATCTTTCCTGCTTCGCTGCCTCCAGGGGCAGAAATATCAACTCCCGCACCAAAGTTAGAGTAGGGAGCTTTTACTCCAGTAGCATCGGTAGCAGCTACACTCATTACGTGGGGGTAACGGGCGGGATAAGAAGCAGAATTTCGGTTTTCGTTACCTGCGGCTGCAATAATCGTTACGCCTTTAGCGTAGGCATAATCGACGGCTTCTTGCATTAAATGGCTAGAACCTATACCGCCCAAACTCAGGTTAATTACATCGGCATTATTGTCGGCAGCAAATTTTATTGCCTCGGCAATATCGGCAACGGTTCCCCCGCCACTACTCGACAGCACTTTTAACGGCATGATCGAAGCTTCGTAAGCAATTCCCGCAACTCCATAACCGTTATTGGTAGATTGAGCGATAGTTCCCGCTACGTGAGTGCCATGACCGTTATCGTCAGCAGCATCAACTTTATCGCTAACAAAGTTATAGCCTTTAACAAACTTAGTTAATTTTAAATCTGGTACCTGGGTAACTCCCGTATCGATTACCGCTACGGTAACGCCATTACCCTTGGTTTCATCCCAAGCCTGTTCGACATTAATGTTGTGAAAGTTCCACTGTTTGCTATATTCTGGGTCGTTGGGAGCGTCAAACTGATGGTATATATAGTTAGCTTCTATATATTCTGTTTGTTTTTTTAGAGGCGATCGCTTCAACTTACGTAAAAACTCTTTATTTCCTTCAACGACATATACGCGGTCATTAATCGAAAAAATGCTGTTTAAGCGAAGCGATCGCCCGTATTGTTGCGAAATATCCTGAATATCTTCACTTATCTTAGTTATAGGTATATCTTCTTTAAAATCAATAATAATTGACTCAAATTCTCCTCCTTGAGCCAAACCTTTAAAATTAAATAATGCAAAGCCAATTCCCAATATAAATAGACATAGCAGCACAAATTTTTTCATTGCTACTTCCCCAGGTTAGTACTTAATTTTTAACTACGGTAACTCAATCCCAAATAATTCTGTCCTCAGACGATCCTAATTAGAGCGGATTTCTTCAAATTGGAATCTTATTTTAAGTTGCTTTGGCAATAAGAAATATTTATATAGTAATTCTTAAAACTGTTTTGTTGCGAACAATCTTGACAAATATATATTTAGTTGGCTTAATTTTGAACTATTTAAGGATCGGACTGCTATAAATGAATACTACCATCGGGCATCACCGTATCTTTCCAGTTAACATTACTAAGAACACATTGATGCAAAATAGCCCCTCTTAAATCTGCATCTCGTAAGTAAACATCAATCAGGCTAGCACTATTAAAATTAGCTTGCTGTAAATTTGCTTTATATAATGAGACAAATCTAAGGTTTGCATCTTCAAGGCAAGCTCCAGACAAATTGGCATTGGTGAGATTTGCCGAGCGTAAATCCAATCTAGACGGACGGTTAAATCCCGGTAGATTGAGTTCCGATATCGTTGCCAGACTGCTATTTACTTCTTTTAACACCGCACCAGAAAAACTAGCTCCCTTGAGGTTAGCACTGCGTAAATTTGCTCCCTTCATAATCGATCGCTGCATGTTAGCCTGTTTTAAATTGCTTTCACTTAAATCTGCCTTATTGAGGTTGACTCTAGTTAAGTTAGCTTGACTTAAATTGGCATGAGAGAGATCGGCACGACTCAAATTGGCATGAGCGAGATTTACCCCACTGAGATTGGCATCACTGAGATCGGCACGGCTGAGATTAGCCCCTTCGAGATTTACCCCGCTGAGATTGGCACCACTCAGATTAGCGTCTCGCAAATCGGCATTTTTAAAAGAACACTGATTGAGATTGGCATCACTAAAATCTACCCGTACCAAAATCGCACCTTCTAAATTTGCCCAGCTAAGATCGGCGTTAGTTAAGTCGGCGCAGTTTAAATTTGCTTCAATCAGTTGTGTTTTAATTAATCTGGCATTTACCAAGTCAACACGATTTAAATTAGCAAAGGATAAATCGGTACCGCTAAGATTAGCCCAATCGAGTTCGCTACGACTGAGATCGATATACTGAAGTTTCGTTTGAATAATTTGTATTCTACTTAAATCGCTGCGGCTAAAGTCTCTGTTTCCCGTTTGATACTTTTCGAGTAATTCTTCATTGGTCATGATCGATCGCGATCGCAAATTGTTATTTTTACTACAGCTTATATAGTTCCCGATCGCTCTATAAAAAACAACAAACGACTAATAACCGCTTCGCGGTAGCTTTTAGCCAAAAGCCAAAAGCCAAAAGCTATTTGAAAATTACGCGCTTTGCCAATTAAGATAGGGTAATTTATTAGCCGTAGTGCGAATGCTGTTAGAATCGGCTATCAGTTGACCGCAATTATCCCAGGTTCCTTCGATAAACATTTGTCGCGAACCTTCATTCATTTCGACGGGGAAAGTTAAATTGTCACAAGTAACCTGCTTGGCTGCCAGATCTATTGTCATAGCTGCCTGGGGGTAATCTGCTAATTTTGCCTGTAGCTGTTGGACGATTTTTGAGGAGGCAACTACACAAGGTACGCCTATAGCCACACAGTTACCAAAGAAAATTTCGGCAAAGCTCTCGCCGACGATCGCCCGAATCCCCCACTTGGCTAATGCCTGGGGTGCGTGTTCTCTAGAAGAACCACAGCCAAAATTGTTATTAACTACTAAAATATTTGCTTCTTGATATTGAGGCAAATCGAAAGGATGTTTTCCTGCTGACGAGGCGCGATCGTCTTCAAAAGCATGGCTTCCCAAACCGTCAAAGGTAACGCAGCGCAAAAATCTAGCAGGAATGATGCGATCGGTATCAATATCATCACCTACTACGGGTATACCTTTACCAGAAATATGATTGATTTTAGTCATCGTATTTAATAAAAAGCTTTAAGAATCAGATTGTAATCTTTGTTGCCACTCGCGATCGATTTTGTCAGCATTCTCAATATTTTGGTCTAACAGATCGGTTTCAGTAGTATATGCCAGATCGCGATCGCCGATTACTTTTTGTTGGGCAAACTGGCTGGCGTAGACGATCTTCTGCTGTAAAGCTGTATCGGCATTATTTAAAGCGATCGCTCTTTGTTCGCGTAGTTGATTGCGTGCGGCAATTTTTTGGTTGCGCCTTTGAATCCAGAAATAGCGAATTAGAGGAATAGTTAAAAAGGCAACACCATAAACTAATAAGATGCCGTAAATAGAACCCACAAAAGCGACCAAACCTCCTAATTGGGCGGCAATCGTCCCATCTCTTAACAGTGAACCCAATACCAAAGCTAAAACTAAATTTAGCGCGCCCAAGCCAACCGATAGCATAATTTGATTGCTGCTAGCCTGACTAAAACGCCATAGTTGCTCTTGCAGATAGCTTACAGACGATCGCTTTTGCCGTTGACTTGCCATCACCTGTAGTTCGGGGAAATAATAGATGATTTCTCCCTGGGGCGAAACTTCAGGATAACCATTAAAACGGCTTAGAACTGGCAGCATATAGTCTTCATATTCGTCGGTTCCATCGACATAAGGAGCGATTTGTTCGCCTACTACTGCGCCTTTATTATTGCGGATTACTCCACCAATAGTTTGCCAGCGTTGCGCTTCTAAATCTTCATTAGGATTACCATCGCCAAATAAAAAGGAAAAGATCGCCTCAAAAAAATTCATTTGGTTGTTATTTCCAGGCGATATTCTACGGCGTTGACGACGACGAGAACTGTAGTTGGGACTAAAGAACCAAAAAAGATCGGGTCCAAACCAAAAACGAGGCAGAAAGACAAAGCCACTACCACCGCCAAAGCTACCGCCACCTCGATTATCCTCATCACGACTAGAATTAACCGAAATAACAATAATGGCGATCGCAGCTAACATTAGCGCGATCGAGGCAATTAAAACAACGCCAAAAGAAATGCGAATAATATAAAATAAAATCCGCCATACTTTGCCCCACCACTGTTGCCAGCGCATTTGCCAGTATTTATTACGCAGGATCGAGCGAAAGTTTTTCGGAAATAGATACACTACATCTCCCGACTCGGCAACTTGTAAATGTCCTCCTGCATCGGTTGCTAAGGCTAACAGTCCTTGTTGTGCCAGATTTAGTTCTATTCCCGCCTGGGCTGCTACATCACCAACGGTAACGCGATAATTTAGCTGCTCTACTGACTGAAGAAGCTGAGGATTGGGAGTCATGCTTTTGAAATTAAGTTAAATAATCGAGTAGTGCTTTACCAATTTTGTATATCCTTAGCTCTAAGCTATATAACAGCTTCAAAACGAATCACTTTTTAAAGATAAAACTTAGAGCTAATAGCTTTTATTTATTCTATCGTTTTCCCAATTTCTGCTTATCGGCGCAACTAGGGGTTAAAACCGAAAACCGATTTTGCCGTTAAAACCGCGAATTGAGTGATATCCCGCACCTAAAACCAAATGTCCCTTACCAAAATGTACTCCTCCAGAATAAGCTACCGTATCGTCACCAGAGTAAATTCCCAATCCTACGTAAGGAGAAATTGCAGGTAGGGGCAAAAAAGCTAGAACATCTCCGCCTGTAGCACCTTCTTTTCCCGTACCGACTTCTACCCCAACATTTAAAAATCTCGCTCCTGCACCGTAAGTGAAATCGCCTTCATTACCGCCCAATGTTACCCATGCTTGAGGAAAAAGTTGACTTGAGGCAGGTGCAATATTTACGGTAGAGATACCTGCGGTTACAACGCCGCAATAAATTGCCAATTTGGAAATAGATTTGCGATTTAGCATAATTTTTATCTTTGCTTAGTAGTTAATCTAGGATAATTCAATCTATACCTATACCTTTGAAAAATAATTGAGAAAAATGAATATTCGGATCGGTAATGGTTACGATCTCCATCAACTAGTAGCGGATCGACCTTTAATTTTGGGTGGAGTAAAAATTCCCCACAATTTAGGTTTATTGGGACATAGCGATGCTGATGTGCTAACCCATGCCATTATGGATGCAATGTTAGGAGCTTTGAGTATGGGAGATATCGGACATTATTTTCCTCCCAGCGAGCCGCAATGGGCGGGTGCAGACAGCATAAAATTATTAGAAAAAGTTGCTGATTTAGTTTATGCTCGAGGATGGCAAATAAATAATATCGATTCGACTATAGTTGCCGAACGTCCCAAACTAAAACCTCACCTTAATGCAATGCGCGATCGCCTATCAGCAGCTTTGAACATCAGTGTCGATCGCTTAAGCGTCAAAGCTACTACTAACGAAAAGTTAGATGCCATAGGCAGAGAAGAGGCTATTTGCGTTTATGCTGTAGTGCTACTTTGTAATTTTCAAGGATAAACTTTTTAAAACTTAGAGCAGTTTGAAGCGTGTCATTCTTAACAAATTAGGTTAAGTTTGTATAGCCGAATCGAGCTAGAGAAATTCACCAAGATTAATAAATTTTTAATTTATGTGACTAAAATTCTGCTAATTTTCACTTAATAATACAAGTATAAAATTATTTTTTTATTGCATAATTTTCTCTCAAATTCAATGAAAATATGAGCGTAATTTTAGAAATAGACGATAAAGTTTACACGGCTCAGGATTTAGCACCTTTGCTATCAAAATACCAAATGTTACCGAGATTGGCGCAAGAAATTGTAGTCGATCGCGCGATCGCTGATGTCGAATGTACCCCAGAAGAAAAAGAGCGGGCATATCAGGGATTTTACCAACAAAGTCAGCTATCCTCTGAAGAAGAAGTAGAAGCTTGGATGGCAAAACAGGGAATGGATCGCCAACAGTTAGAAGAGCTAATTACTAAAAAGTTGCGGCTGGAAAAATTTAAAGAAGCTAACTGGGGTAACAAAGTTGAAGCCCATTTTGTCAAACGTAAACCCCAACTAGATCGGGTAGTTTACTCTTTAATTAGGATCGACAAAACTGAAATTGCTCAAGAACTCTATTTTCGCATTCAAGAAGGAGATAATACCCTTCAAGAGTTGGCAATGAAATATTCTCAGGGAACGGAAGCCCAAACAGGAGGATTGATCGGTCCTGTGGAAATTAACGCGCCCCATCCTAAAATAGCCCAAATTCTAGCCACTTCCCAACCAGGTCAGCTAATTCCCCCTACACGCGTCGGCGAATGGATTATAATTCTGCGGCTTGAAAACTACATTTCTGCCCAACTCGACTCACCCACGCGGCAGAGAATGCTAGACGAACTATTTCAACAATGGCTGAACGAAGAAATTAAAAATAAAGTGTCTTTTGTACCCAGCGCAGTCGCTAGTTAAGGCTTAATTAATATGACAAATACTAACAGTACTAATACCAAAGTTGTCGAACAATTTCTGTCATTAGTTCCTCAGTTCAATCAGCTTCCCCAAGAGGCACTTGCCAAGTTAGCACTCAAACTCAAACCAATGAGATTTGGTATGGGAAAAGTAATGATTGTGCGCGAAAAAATGCAGGGACAGGTAGCGATTATTTCTGAAGGGGAAGTCAGAGTATTAGGTTACGATCCCAACACTAAAATGCCTATTACCCTCGACAAACTCAAACCGGGAGAAATTATTGGTTGGGTAAATTTAGCTAGAGGTGTCCCTTGTGAAACGGCAATGGCGAGTACCGAAGTAGTTTGTCTCGCTCTTGACAATCAAGACTTTTTGAAGCTGCTGGCGCAATACCCTCACCTACAGCAAGAATTTAGAGCTAAAGCTGCCAAAGTTGAAGTATTCGATCTGTTAGCTATTCAATTAGAACGCCAGGCGCGGGGAGATGTAGAACTTTCTCAACTGGCAAACGAAATAGCAGCACGGGCTGAAGTTTACTATTTACCCCCAGGCGAACATCAACTAAGTAGCGAGATAATTGCGCCTTTACGAGATGGCGAGCGCATCTGGTTAGTTAGTGGTGGTGGCGAGATTGCTGATTTTCCTGTCGGTAGCCGACTGGAGTTTACTAAAGAGCGTCGTACCATTAACATTGCGGGAGACAAACCCGCTCGCTTGATTTCTATACCTAAAAGTAAATGGTTTGTAGAAGAAGATACCGAGACAGCAGAGAATGTAACAGAACCAGATAGCTATGAATTAGTTGCGCCAGATTTTGGTGAAATTGATGAATCAGAGGGTCCTCTGCCAGAAGATAAATCGATAACTCTATATTCAGAACCTACTGCTTCGGAACCGAAAAACTATCCTTTTATTGGTGGTAAAACCACTCTAGATGTTGGCGTTGCTTGCTTTCAAATGTTGAGCAAGTATTTTAAAATGCCGTTTCGTCAGGAAGTGATTCGCCGCGTGCTTTCAGAACAATTAGAAAGAACGGGAAGTCTTTCTCTTCCCTTGTGCGGTGCGATTTCAGAACTGATGGGACTCAATCCTCAACTGGTTAGTATTCCTGCTAATGCAATTACTCGTATCGAAGGACCGTGTTTGGTGCGCTGGCAAGATAGCCTGGCTTTAATTTACGAACTCAACGAGAACGAATTAGTTATTGCCGTACCAGAATTAGGAATCCGCCGTTTAAAACCGATTGAATTTACCAAGAGTTGGGGCGAGGGTGGAGAAATTCTGCTGTTGAAAAAAACCAAAGAAACCCCACAAGAACGCTTTGGTTTGAGTTGGTTTTTGCCCGTTCTTTCTAAATACAAGCGCATTTTAATCGAAGTTTTTGTTGCTTCTTTTTTCGTACAGCTATTTGCCTTAGCTAACCCGTTAATGATTCAGGTAATTATCGATAAGGTAATTAACCAAAATAGCGTTGATACTCTGGGTTATTTGGTCTTTTTCCTGATTGTTATCAACATTTTTGAAGCTTTGCTTACCACTCTGCGTACTTACTTATTTGTCGATACTACCAATCGGGTAGACTTGACTTTAGGTTCGGAGATTATCGATCACCTGTTGCGACTACCATTGCGATATTTCGAGCGCAGACCTGTAGGTGAAATTTCTACTCGCGTCAACGAACTAGAAAGAATTCGGCAGTTTTTGACAGGAACCGCGCTGACAGTGGTTTTGGATGCGGTATTTTCCGTAGTGTATGTCATAGTTATGGTGCTGTACAGTCCCTTACTTACAGCAGTATCTCTAGCAATCGTTCCCGTCTTTGTCGCTTTAACTTTAATTTTCTCGCCAACTATTCGCCGCCAGTTGAGAGTTAAAGCCGAACGCAACGCCGAAACCCAGTCTTATTTGGTAGAAGTACTGGGGGGAATTCAAACCGTAAAAGCCCAGAATATCGAACTGCGATCGCGCTGGAAATGGCAAGAACGCTATGCTCGCTACGTTTCTACGGGTTTTAAAACAGTAATTACTTCTACCATCGCTAGCACCACCAGTCAGTTTCTCAACAAGCTATCTAGCGTCTTGATTATTGGTTTGGGTGCATTTTTAGTCATCGACGGCAAGCTCACTTTAGGGCAATTAATTGCCTTTAGAATTATTGCTGGTTATGTAACGCAGCCAATTATGCGGTTAGCGCAACTGTGGCAAAACTTCCAGGAAACCGCTCTATCTTTGGAACGCTTGGCAGATATTGTCGATCATCCAGAAGAAGGAGAAGAAGACCGCAACAATATTCCCATGCCAGCAATCGAAGGTAGAGTCAAATATGACAATCTTTCTTTCCGCTTTAAAAATTCAGGTCCTTTACAGTTAAATAACGTTACCGTTGAATTTGCTCCTGGTACGTTTGTGGCTATTGTCGGCGAAAGCGGCGCGGGTAAAAGTACCATGACCAAGCTGTTATCGCGGCTTTACGAACCTTTAGGTGGTCGGATTCTCGTTGACGGTTACGATATCAACCGCGTCGAACTTTATTCTCTGCGCCGTCAAATTGGAGTAGTACCGCAAGATACTTTATTGTTTGAAGGCACAATTATCGACAACATCGCCCTAACTAATCCCGATGCTACTACCGAAGAAATTATCGCCGCCGCTCAAATTGCTGCCGCTCACGAATTTATTATGAATTTGCCTAACGGCTACAATACCAAAGTAGGTGAGAGGGGTTCTTCCCTTTCTGGGGGACAAAGACAGAGAATTGCGATCGCTCGTACGATCTTGCAGAACCCTCAAATGATGATTTTAGACGAGGCTACCAGTGCGTTAGACTTCACTACCGAACAAGAAGTCTGTCGCAATCTGAAAGAAGCTTTGAAGGGACGCACCGTGTTCTTTATCACTCACCGTTTGGGAACAATTAAAAATGCCGATACAATTCTGATGATGGACGCAGGTTCGATTGTCGAACAGGGAACTCACGAAGAATTAATGGCTCTTAGAGGACGCTATCATTTCCTCTATCAGCAACAAGAATCGACAGTTTAACTCACTTTGTTCGTAGCTATAAGCTATAAGCTTGGGTTTAATTTGCTTATAGCTTTTTAAATCGCCATTTTGGATAATGATGAAAATTGGTATTGTGGGTTTGGGTTTGATTGGTGGTTCTCTGGCAATTGATTTGCGATCGCAGGGACATCAAATATTTGGTATATCTCGTAAAGAAATAACTTGCAAGATCGCTTTAGAAAGAAAAATAGTAGATCTAGCTAGTACGAACTCAAATATTCTCAACGAGACGGAAATTGTTTTTGTTTGTACGCCAATAAAAGCGATCGCGCCTACAATCGAACAAATAATTCCCCATCTTCATTCTCAAACCATTATTACCGATGTAGGTTCGGTAAAACAGCCCGTAGTAGAAACCTGTTCTCAGTTGTGGGCTAACTTTGTCGGCGGACATCCAATGGCAGGGACGGCTGAAAGCGGCATCGAAGCAGCGCAATCCAACCTGTTTGTGGATGCATCTTATGTTTTTACTCCTGACAAGAATACTTCTCCCGAAGCTGTAGAAAGATTAAAAGCGATCGCCCTATCTCTAAATGCCGTACCCTATATCTGTGATGCTAAGATACACGATCGCGCTGTCAGTTGGATTTCTCATTTACCAGTGATGGTAAGTACCAGTTTAATTACATCTTGTCTGTCTGACGAACCAGAAATCTTGCAATTAGCCAAACAGCTTGCCAGTTCTGGCTTTAGAGATACTAGCAGGGTAGGAGGCGGCAATCCCGAACTAGGAATAATGATGGCAAAATACAATCGTGCAGAACTATTACGATCGCTTGTAAAGTATCGTCAGAGTTTAGATAAAGTTATTACACTTATAGAAGCTGAAAATTGGGATAATTTAGAACAAATATTGCAAACCAATCAACAAGCCAGACCAAAATTTTTAAACTAAACGTGTCCAGCGATTCTCCATTAACTAATAAACTTTCTTTACAAGAAAAGGTCGCTTTTTATTTAGAAGATACGCGAACGATTGTTGGCTTATGGTTTAGTTTGATTATTCTCGGTTTAATTTTGCTCTCTTCTGCAATTTTTGTCGCCGAGACATATCCAATTTCCGATCGCCTCAGAAACATTATAGAAATTTGCGATCGCCTGATTTTAATAATATTTACTATAGAATATTGTTTGCGGTTTTGGTCTGCACCTAATAAAACTAAATTTTTCTTGAGCTTCTTTTCTTTTATAGATTTATTAGCTATTTCTCCTTTATTGTTTGGTTTTATCAATATTAGCTTTATTCGGGTTTTTCGTTGGTTTCGGATTTTAAGAATAATTCGTTTTTGGCAATTTGAAACCGAATTGTTTGGTATTAAAGCTCAAGATAGTATAGTTTTTGCTCGAATTTTTTTAACTCTATTTTCGATAATTTTTGTCTATGCTGGTTTGATTTATCAGGTAGAACATCAGGTAAACGATCGTGGCTTAGAAAACTTTTTCGATGCTTTTTATTTTGTGGTAGTTACCATGACCACTGTAGGTTATGGCGACGTTACTCCGCTGTCTGAAGCAGGTAGAGCCATGACCGTACTAATGATTTTTACAGGGGTATTATTTATTCCCTGGCAGCTTAGTGAGTTGATTGGACTAGTGGTTAAAACCGCTACGTCAGTAGAAGAAAAATGCCACAACTGTGGTTTATCTCGTCACGAACCCGATGCTATATTCTGCAAACAATGCGGCACGAAGTTAGATACTGAAGAAAATGAAGGCTAGTATCGATTATCGACAAGAATTAGAAGATGCGATCGCAAATTGTTAAAAAATTAGAAAGAGCTTTCTTTAATAAGATAGAATCTGCTTATGCAGACCAGTTAGCTAATGCGATCGATATTTTGGAAGAGGCGATCGCATCTACGCAAGACGCTGAATAAATTCTCGATGCTCGGTTGAGTCTAATCCCTGTTGCAATACTGCTAACACTTCATTCATTTTCCCCGATAATAAAGCAGAGATGTTTAACCACAAGCCAGGAAAGACTACAGAACGAGTAACACCTCGCTCGTCAGCTTCTAACTTTATATACTCTCCCGCTTCGAGGCAAAACCAATCTATTTCTCTGTCGTATACTCGCCAAACCAAATATTCTTTTACACCATTGCGTCTGTATGCCCGTTTTTTATCGTGCAAATCATAGGCAGCACTACTTGCAGCCACTTCGACGATTAGTTCTGGTGCGCCTTCAATGTAGTCATCATCGCTAATTATGGCTTGTCCGCCTTCAATTAACAAAACTGCATCGGGTTGAGGAGTATTGTCTAAATCTAAGCGAACGGTAGGATTATCTCCTAGCTCTACTCTTGGTGTAAATACTTTATACACTCCCAACCATGTCATTAGATCGGCATGAGGTTGACCGTGACTTCTAAAACGTAAAGCTGCTGGCACGTAGACGACTCCTTCTATTAGTTCGGCTTTTTTGAGATGAGGCATTGCTGCATAACGCCGTTCAAATTCATTACGTGTCAGGCGATCGCCGTTTTCCAAAGGGGGAATAATAGAAGTCTTAGCATTCGTTTGATTGGCTATCATCTCGATCTTTCCTACGCGAGCCACCTTACAATCTTAACTTAGACGTAGTTTGAGTTATTTATGATTGAAGCGGTAATTTTTGATATGGATGGGTTGCTAATTGACTCGGAACCCCTTTGGCAAGAAGCAGAAATAGCAATCTTTAAGCAGGTAGATATAATTCTTACGCCGTCAATGTGTTTGCAAACTAAGGGATTGAGAATCGATGAAGTAGTAGAGTATTGGTATCGAAAATATCCTTGGAGTAATCTTTCTAAGTTAGAAGTCCAAGAGGCGGTCGTAGCTGAGTTAATTAAGTTAATTTATGCTAAGGGCGAAGTCTTGACGGGAGTAGATCGCGCCATTTCGTTTGTAAAAAAACAAAATGTCAAAATTGCTTTGGCTTCTTCTTCGGCATATAAAATTATCGATGTGGTATTGAACAAGCTAAATTTGACCGATACTTTTGCAGAAGTGTATTCGGCAGAGTTAGAACCTTTAGGTAAACCCCATCCTGGTGTCTATCTGACAACAGCTAAGAAACTTGGTGTGTCTTCTGCTAATTGTTTGGCTATTGAAGATTCTTTAAATGGTGTTTTAGCTGCTAAATCAGCACAAATGAAGTGTATAGCCGTACCAGAAGCACAAGAAAGAGATAATCCCAAATTTGCGATCGCCGATTATATTTTAAATTCTTTACAAGAGTTAGATACAGAGGTTTGGCAGCGACTTAATGATAATTAACTCTGTTTATTATTAGTTAATAAATAAAAATATCTTCTCAACCTGCCTCTAGCATTAGTAGCAAGCATTTTTACATAAGTCATGGGATTGGTGTATTTTTGCATCAAAGAAGTAATATCGCTGGCTTCAGTTTCTGGCAAATGCCACTGCGCCATAACCTCCAGACTATTATCGAGAAATTTAGCTTTGCAAGCACTGCGTTGTACTTTGCCACTAGAAGTTTTAGGTAGTCCTCCTGGTTTGAGCAAGGCGATCGCATAAACGTCGATAAGATGTTGTTGAAAAATTGCCCAGCGAATTGCTTCGACTATGGCATCAACTGGCAAACACTTACGATAGCTGCGCTCGATTTCCTGAACGATAACTAACCGTTCTTTACCCGCTACCGTAATGGCAAAAGCTGCACCAGAGTTAACTTTTAAAGCAGGATGACACTGTTCTACAGTCAGTTCTAAATGTTGTGGATAGTGGTTGCGTCCCCAAAACACTAAAACATCTTTAAATCGTCCCGTAAGATAAAGTTCGCCATCAGAGATAAAACCCAGGTCACCAGTACGCAAAAACTGGCGATCGCCATTTGGAAAACGAGCTTGAAAGGTTTTTTGAGTTACTTCTGGCATTTTCCAGTAACCTTTACCAACGCTGGAACTAGAAAACCAGATTTCCCCGATTTGATTTGGCGCGCACTCAGTCAATGTTTGGAGATCGGCGATCGCAACTTTACCATCTAGCCAGGGATAACCAGCACTAACGAGGGTAGTTACTCCTGCTTCCTGGCGATTATCGCTTTCTACTACTTTATTTTGTTCTAAAGCTGCCTTGTCTAAATGTTTAACTACTAGTAGTTTGGCTTTACTTCCGCCAGTAATCATTAACGTTGCTTCTGCCATACCGTAGCAGGGATAAAAAGCCGTCTCGCGAAACCCACAGGGAGCAAATTTACGGCTAAATCGCTCTATTGTTTTTTGTCGCACAGGTTCGGCACCGCAAAAGGCTAATTCCCAACTACTAAGGTCTAGTTTGGCTAACTGCTCGTCATTGGCACGATCGCATAATAAATCGTAGGCAAAATTGGGTGCGCCGCTGGTAGTAGCCTGATAGCGGCTAATTGCCTGTAGCCAACGTAGGGGTTTTTGGACGAAACTAATAGGAGACATCATCACACAAGAGCCTCCAACATAGATGGGTTGAATGACATTGCCGATCAAACCCATATCGTGAAATAAAGGCAACCAACCAACACCAACTAAATCCGAACTGTGTCCGAACGACAGTTTCAATATTTCTTGACTTTGCATCAGGCTACGGTGTGTTACCATCACTCCTTTTGGTTCTCCCGTAGAACCAGAAGTGTATTGCAGAAAAGCCAGACTATCGGAATTTATTTCGGGAAAATTTAGGCGATCGCTTGATTTAAGATTAATTTTATCCGTATTGAGCCAATGCAAGTCTAGTTTTAAATCTACTAACTGGTCTTGAAGCTTAGTTAGCAAACTAGATTCGGTCAAAATTGCCTCGGCTTCAGTAGAACGCAAACGTGCCTGCATCTCCGTCACTCTCAAACGATTGAGGGGAGGATTATAAGGAACTGCTACTACTCCTGCATACAGGCAGCCAAAAAAAGCAGCGATAAATTTTAAGCCTTCGCCGTAGGGATAGATTAGTAAAACTCTCGCGCCAGGAGTAGTCAGTTGCTGTAATCGTACGGCGATCGCTCTGGCACTTTGCTCTAAGTCTCGATAGGTCAGTTCGATTGTTTTGTTTTCACCATCTTTGAGAAAAATATAAGCCGTCTTCTGAGGTTGGGAAATGGCTCGCTGTTGTAAGATTTCTACTAGATTAGAATCGTGTTTTTGAGACATCGTAACTGACAAAGATTGAAAATTCAGAAAAAATAATCGTTGTAAATTATTGCGAGTCTAATATGACTTTTTTCTATTGACCTCCAGTAGGTTTTTCCTCTTTTCTTGGTTTTACTCGTATTCCTCTAACTCCGTCTTGATTGTAATTTTTGACAATTCTTTGAGCATAACCATAGCTAATTCCTACCGCCACAGCACTATTTTTAATCGTCTAACCTTATGCTATTTTCTACAGTAGATGCCATCTTCTCGATTCAATTGGATTTTTACTTTGTTGATATCGCTTTTTAAGCTCGAACCTACTGAGTTGTGATGCTAAATAAGCTTTTTTTGGCATTGGTGATATCAGCTATTTTTAGCTTTTATTTTAAACTACTTTATATGGAATACTTTAAAATTTACTGTATGTCTCGCTCACTTTCTCGTCGCTCCAATAAATTGACTGCAATATCGTACCAAACCGAGCGATATCGCTTGTGTTCTGAGCGATCGCTTAGCTGTATTCCTCTTAGTTCGGGATACTGACGATGAAACTCGTTGTCTACATTTTTAAAAAAAACTCCTGGTTCTAGCTCCAGAGCTAGAACTCGCTGATAAATTTCCTGTTGGCGTTTTTGTTCTCTTTTATCAAGAGCTAAATTACTAGAATTAGAGTCAGAAATAAGTGAAGCATCTGCCTGAATTAGCTTATCTTTAATTACGGCAAAACTAACTAACCCAGGTATTAATACTACTCCTGAAACAATTAAACCCCATTGCCAAGCTTTTATCTGTCTTAACTCACTACGACTAGGTATTCTAGTTGCTTGTCGCGAAAAATTAGTGGCATTAGATGCAATTTGAGAAACACTATAGCGAACTTGAGAAACTACTTGGCTGAGGGGAACAGTAATGTTAGCGGTACTAATATTTTTGGGTGCTACCACTAAAGTACGAATTTGAGAAATAAGAAGATCTAGAGGTGTTTCCGTTTGTGTTTCTATGCAGTTACGAAGCTTGGTAACAGACTGATAGCGATCGCGAGGATTGTAAGCCAACATCTTGGTTAAAATTTTTTGCCAAGAAGAGTTTAGTTCTATTTCCTTATCCCAATGCCATTTTCCTTTTTGAGGATCGTAAAGTTCGTGAGGTTGTTTTCTAGTTAATAAAACTAAAGCTGTCGCCGCCAAAGAATAAAGATCGCTACAGGGAAAAGCCTGTCCGCTTCGCATTTGTTCTTCTGGCGAATAGCCCTTTTTACCAATTAAAGTAATCGATCTCCCTGTAGATCTCGATACGGCATTAGCAGCTATTTTTACGCAGCCAAAATCAATTAAAACGGGCTTCCCATCAACGTCGCGTCGAATCAAATTATCGGGAGAAATATCGCGATGGATTAAATTTTGAGAGTGAATATATTCGAGTACGGGCAGCAATTCTATAATCAACTCGGTTACTTCTGCTGCGCTTAGTTTTCCCTGTTGTTTTAAAATCTCCCAGTAGGTTTTGCCTTCGATATATTCTTGAACCAAAAATAATGCTTTTTTATCTTCGATGCGGGTTCGGAGTAAAGCTTCAAATCTGGGAATGCGATCGTGGCGTAGCTTATAAAGTATTCCTGCTTCACGTTCAAAAAGTTCTTCGGCTTTTTCTAAATCGCGATCGCTTTCTACTTGGGGAGCAAATTCTTTTAGTACGCATAATTCACGATAGCGTTGGGTATCTTCTGCCAGATATGTTCTGCCAAAACCACCCCTACCAATTTGCTTGATAATGCGATAGCGATCGCTGAGAATTGTACCATCTCGTAGTAAAGCCGAACTTCGAGTCATACCTAGTTTTATCTATTTCCAGAAAACACAGCTATTTTAACAAGGCTTTTTTAGATCGCCATCCCTCTACTTTTTTGACTGGCAACCGTTATATTTATTTAGCTGCTATTAGCTATTTAAACTTGAGTTTCTCATTAAAAATACTTGCTTGTGACAGTTTTTGTTTTAACTAAGTCGCTTTCAATAGCTGTAAGCTTTTCTTATAGCTAAAAGCTTTTTGATAAATAACTCAGGCTGTTGCAGGGAATAACCTGAGTTATGTCTTTGAGCGACATAGCAAACCTAATATCAGTCGTTTTCTGTAGCTAATTGTCTTCTAGTCCAGCTAGACAACCATAACTGTAGCGGTTGACGATATTTTAAAAGCGATAGATTGACTAGCAAGCAGGCTGTTCCCAAGCTAAACAAAATAAAAGATACGGGCGTAACAACACCAATAACAAACCAGGTAGAAATATGCAGAAATAAAGTTATAGCAAGAACTGAGGCGATCGCTACAGATAACCGCATTAGTAGTACCGATTTCCTCAAACCTAACAGCACCATAGTTTGGATCGTAGCTAACAAGTTAGCTGGTACTAGAAATGCACAGATAGCTACACAATTGTTACGTGAAAATTCAAAAATAGGTTCGAGAGCTAGCATAAAAAATGATTTATTAGCTTTTATGTGCTTATTTTAGCGAGCTTTTTGATAACAACCAACTAGTTTTTAGTTTTAAAATCCAATCTTTAGCAAATATTAATAATGTCCAAATTTATTTGTGTTTTTTCGTGCTATTTATTATAAAAGCAACTATCAAAAGGCTTAACTACCAGTTAAATTACTTTATTTTTTTATTAAATAAATTATTGTTATATCGCGCTTTATTTTTTAATTTTTGTGATTTCTTATTATGTTTATTGCGATCGCACAAAAATTTTTATTTACATAAGAATAGGATATTGAAGATTCAACATTTAATTAGATCGACATCATAAGAGTCGAATTTGCGATCGCGAGTAACAATTGTCAAATTGAGCGTTTTAGCCTGAGCAATTAGTAGGCGATCGAAAGGATCTTGATGATGCAGTGGTAGTTTTTCTACCGTTAGAGCTTGTTCGACAGTAATTGGAAGTTGCCGAAATTTTTTCTTTTCGATTTGTTCTGCAAGATCGTCAGGTGCTTCTAGTTTTTTTAAATATTTTTTGATGGCTATCTCCCAAGCAGAGGCAGCAGAGACAAAAACTATATTGTGAGGATTGGCAATTTCTTGGTAGGCTTGTGTTGATAGTCGGGAATTTTTGCTCAACCACCAAATCAGAGCATGAGTATCTAACAGAAGTTGCACTATTCTTCTTCATCCATAAAAGCAGCTAATAGATTGGGTGGAAGTTCATCATCAAAATCATCGCTCATAGTTACTTTGCCTTCCTAACCTCCAGGAATTCTTGGTTTTGGTTCTTCTTGATAAGGTATGAGTTTTACTAAAGGTTTTCCCGACTTGGCAATAATAATTTCTTCTCCTGCCAGTGCCGACTCAATTAATTTGGATAGTTGAGTTTTGGCTTCGTGAATGTTGGCTATTTTCATTTTGCAAATTACCTAGCTAAACTTAGCTAAGTTCAACATTAATTCTCAGTAACATAATATTGATTAAAAAATGCCGATCGCTATTTGAATTGCTCTTTGAATACGTGCAAATGATTCCAAAGTTATTTCTCCATAAGGATCGCTTTCTAGGTAACGTTTCTCTATAGTAGTCATAACATCACACATCGCCACCGAATCTACATTCAGCCCTCCTTCACCACGATCGATCTTGACACGACTGGGATTAGCTGCATCAGAAGTATTGCTAGAAAAAGGAACGACTAAGACAGTTGAACTATATTGATTGCGAATATCTATTGACACTACTACTACAGGACGTTTCTTTGTATCTCCAGATTGTTTTAATGCCTTAGATAAATAAACCTGACGCTGGCGAGGAAAATTTGCACTATTAACCATTTCCTAATCAGAAGGTTTCTGTGAAAATTCATCCCAAGCGGCGATCGCTTGCTCTTGAGTCGATCGCGCCCACTCTTGTTCAAACTCAATATCTTTCTGGGAACGATTTTGATAGAAGTTTCTTAACTGTTCCTCAATTTGCTGCTTATGCCACAACCGCAAACCTGCTTCTACAGCAGCAGAACGATTTTTGGTTAGGCGATCGATTTCTTCAAGCAACTGTGAATCTACGGTAATTGATATCCGTTGTTTTGAGGAATTATTAGTCATAGGTGTTTATTGTATCTCTATACAAATAATCATACTTTTTATATATATTATTTATGAATGAGTTCCAACAGCTATAAAAATTTCTTTTAATGCAAAATAATTCAATCGTTGCTCGTTATTCTCCCTCAAGATACATAGGCTCAACTGTCCCTGGATTATACTTATGTCTAATTCTTGCTAATTGCTTAAAATCGACATCAACAGAACCAAACTCATCTAGATTTTCTGCTCGATAGTATCCACATTCGTAGCTCTCCGCTAAAGCTAGCATCATTGTAGTTATGCTGTTAAAGACAAGTGTTACTTCAAAAATATCGCTAATGTGGTAAACAGGGGCAGTCTCTACAACCTTGTCTCCACCAGCTACCGCAAAATATTCGCTCTCAAACTCAAACAATAGGAAAAGATAAGCAGGCTCGTTGTCTCGTTCGCGTTCTGGTATAGACTTGGATAACATTTCTGATTGCTCTATGGCACGCTCTAGTTCTAAAAAATCGTGATAAACAAAAAGCATTCGTTCGGAACTTATACCATTGCGCCATTGATATAGTTCACAGACTTCTCTTGGGACTTTAAAAGGAAGCTGTTCGAGTCGCCTAGAAATTTCTTCTTCATCTAAACCAGGTAAAAAATCATCAACGAAGTTAGGAGCATATTGTTCGAGCCAAGCTACAATCGTTTCTAATGAATCTCTCATCAGAGAAGCTCTCAACTGTTTTAAGTTGATGGTTGGGGATGAAGAATCGCGAATGAATTTAGCAATACGGGGTTCTTCTTGATTTTGCAGCAAGGCAAAAGCTACCCATAACAACGAACCTGCATCTTCTGTTAAGGCTTGTGGTAGCAAACCAAAGGGATCGGAATCCTGTAGAGAGGCTATAATTCGCTCTGAACCTAGTTTTTGAAATAGAATTTCTCGAACTTGAAAATCGCTCTCCATAAACAGCCAGTCCACATCTAAGTTTTCGACGGAATAACTCTCAACGATCGCTTGTCTGAGGCGAGGATTTGTTTCTTGTTGATATTTTTCAGCCAACTCTAGTTTGGGGTTTAGCGGTTCAGTCTGCAAAGCTCCCCGATAGGCATAAACACAATAACCGTCTGAAAATTCTATGGCGGGTTCTCCAGAGGCGTGTAGTTGTCTTTTTTCATCTAAAGAAATTTTGGTAGGGCGATCGCAAATTACGCAAACTTTTTTAAAAGGAAAAATCCAACCACAAGTTTTGAGTAGAGCTTTAGATGTTTCCCATTCTTCTTGGCGATGAGGCAATTTCAGTACCGAAAAACAAAAATCCCACTGACAATAATCTGCGGCTAGACTGCTCGTAGTAATACTATTGTAAAATAGCTGAGGTCTTATTATTCCTCTAGATATGTTTTCTATATACGCCATAGCTTGCCGTCCTTCTGTGAGCTTCTGCTCGTCATCTACTGAAGGATCGTTAAACATAGTAGTGAGACGCTCTGATAAAGCTTGAAGTTCTGGGTTTTCTTCCTCTTCTGTAGAATATAAATTTTTTGTAAGCTTTTGTTCTATCAAACGGTATAGCTCGCCAAGATATCTCAAGGGTTCACTGAAATGCTCATGAAGTTGAATCTGCAAAGTTCGAGAGCCATTCTTATTGTTAGTAAAAAACCAACGATTATGATGCTGAATCTCTTGATTTAAGCGTTCTCCTAAGTCTCCAATTCTTTGTTCGAGTTCGACTAGTTTCTGTATTCCTTTGTAGGGACTCTCGCAGATGTAGATTTCTGGTTCTTTAAAACCATTAACAGAGTATGCGGCTTTAATAGCAGCGATCGCCTGTTGTGAGTCTATACGTTCGGTACAGAGAGCTATTTTTGTCTATTTTTCTCTGTAATGCTGTGTTAAAGCTATCTGTTCTGAAGAAAGCCGATCGTTCATTTTAGATAATTCTATTTGTTATCAATTAGCTAGTATAAAAGTACTAATATAATACTGGCGATTGCCAGTTAAGCAAAATACAACCTAACAACCATTAAATTAAGAATTATCCAATACCGCTTGCATATATCTACCCCATAGAGCCGCAGCCTGGTAACTACTGCCGTTGGTAGGGGAGTTATCGTCATTACCGAGCCAAACACCCGTTACTAAGTCTTTTCGGGGTAAATAACCGATAAACCAAAGATCGACGCTGTTATCTGTAGTTCCCGTTTTTCCTGCCTCTCCTTTATCAATATTTGCGGCTTTACCCGTACCGTCTTTTACCGCACGTCGCAGCATTCTAGTCAATCTATCTGCGGTTCGTTCTTCGATAACTTCGCGAGAATATCGCTCGTCTTCACCTATAGAGTAGATTTCACGGCAGGTATCGCGATCGCTCGGATCTTTACAGTCGCTACCATCTAAAATACGATTGATTGCATGGGGACGATGCCAAACCCCATTGTCGGCAAGAGCCGTATATGCTCCAGTCATCTCTAAAACGTTGGTTTCACTCTCGCCAATAACCAAACCAGGAGAAGCCGTTAGGTTAGATTCAATTCCCATCTGCTTTGCTAAATCGATAATTCGCTCTAACCCTACATCCTGAGCTACTCTAATGGCTACTGCATTTTCCGACTGTTCCAAACCGCGATACATATCGATGTCGCCGCTACTGCGTTCGCAACCTCGATAACGCTGTCCTTTCCAGAATACGGGAGCGCAAGAATATTCTTTGTCTGGATCTATTCCCTGTTCTAGTGCCGCAGCATAGGTGAAAATTTTAAATGTCGAACCTGGCTGTCTTTGTGCCTGTACCACCCGATTAAACTGGCTTTGGTTGTAGTCAACTCCCCCGACTAAAGCCACTATTTCTCCCGTTTCGCTGTCGAGAGTCACTACCGCACCTTGAGAAAAGCCCAAACGCGAACCGTCTTCATTTACCGAATAGCGCAGTGCTTCTTCTGCTTCTCGCTGTATTTCTGGTTCTAAACCTGTTTCAACGATAAAGTTTCCTTCATTTGCTACTTCCGAACCCAATAAAGCTTGCAGTTCGTCAAACACATAGCTGTAAAAATAGGGTGCAATAGTATTAGATAGAGTTTCTCTAGCTTTGGGACTGACCTCGATGCGCGATCGCCTGGCTCGCTCTCCTTCTTCTTCACTAACCATACCCATTGCCACCATGCGATCGATAATGCGATTCCGCAAAGCTACCGCAGTTTCATAGTCTTTTATGGGGTTGTAAAGATTGGGTGCGGGAAGCACCGCTACTAGGGTAGCAGCTTCAGAAAGATTGAGATCGGCAGCAGATTTTTCAAAGTAAAATTGTGCCGCATCTTCAAAGCCATAGTTACCTACACCTAAATAGACGCGATTGAGATAGGTTTTAAGAATTTGGTTTTTACTATAGAGAGTTTCTAGCTTTAAAGCCACCCACATTTCTCTTAACTTACGCCCTGCGGTAGTTTGTCTGCCTACTTCGGGGAATAAACTACGAGCTAATTGTTGGGTAATGGTACTCGCTCCTTGACGCACTTCTGAAGATTGCAGATTGACAAAAACTGCTCTAGTAATGCCTATGGGATCGACACCAAAATGCCAGAAGTAGCGGCTATCTTCTGAAGCAATTACCGCTTGGGGAAGATATTTAGAAAAGTCAGATAGTCTTTTTAGTTCGTGGTGAGTGTTTTGAGCGATAGGATTAATGGGAGTTTCTCCATCGCGAGCATAAACTACTATGGGTCGTGTCGATTCTTGAGGTAGGGGATATACGGGAACTTTTGCCCATTCAATACCTAATAATAAAATTAATAACCCCAAAATACCGCTAGTGCCGTAGAGTGCGTAGCGAATTGCATACAGCCATAGAGGTGGTGGATTAAAATAATTTAGCTCGACGGCAGCAGCCAGTTCTGGCGGTCCTAATGTAAAGCTTTCTCCATGATAGAGTGAAAATGATTTAAAACGGTGTTTGCCCCGATAGATGCCGTTGGTAGATGCTTCATCCTGGACGATAAAAGCGCGGGGGTGTTTTTGGTTTCTTTTTAAAGTTACATGAGTTTGACTGACGACAGCATTGCGAATGCTAATATCGCAGCGAGAACTACGTCCGATAGTATAGCGATCGCCCGTTAGCTGATAGACCTGTGGTTCGGTAGCATTAGCATCTTTAACTCTCAATTCTGGTACTCGTTTTCCTGGCTGAAGTTCGATCGCCTCAAAGTTAACTTTAGCTCGAACATTGCGTACGGCTTTGGTAATGGCTTTACTAATTGGCGATCGCGAGTTGCCAGAGGGAGGTTTGCTAGTCATTAGTTTTTTCTAGGGCAAAGACACAAATCAAAATTATTCTCATTTTAAGCAATGCTACTAGGGATCTATTTTGTCTTGTGCCAGAAGATATAGCATTACGTTAGTTAGATTAAGTTAATTGGTTTTTTTAGGTAAAAGGCAGCAGGCAACAGGTGACGTAACAGTTAATAGATTTATTTTCTTAAACTGCTATGTAATTAATCGCAAAAATAACCCAGGTAAACTTTTACTTCGTTGCCTGGGTTAAATATCTATTTAGTTTTTTAGTCTGGCAAAATCAATCGGCGATTTATGCAATGCCTAGCCAATGAAAGAAGCCTTGTCCTGTAGCTAGCTCGACGACAAGAGCGGCAAGAAAACCAATCATTGCCAGTCTACCGTTCCAAATTTCTGCACTGGGGTTAGAACCAAATTGAAACTTGGTGGCAAATTCGCCGTATTTACGTTCTGATTGTTCTGCATAGTGTGGTGTTGTGTTAGGAGTTGGGTTAGTCATGATGATACGATAGATAATTTCGTCACTGAGTAGTTGACTCTTCTTCATATTAAGCAAAATAAATTTATATTTTTTCTATCCAAAGTGATAAAACAGACCGCAGCAATTAAATATTATTAATTGTTATTCGATCGCTCAATTTTTTAGAGTATATAGTTACTTTTTTTTGATTTTTAAAATAGTTTTTGTTTAAATGTCAGCGACAAAAAAAATCAAATTTTAGAAATTGCGCGATCGCAATATTTATTCGTTTATAACTTTGTATAGATGTAAATAGTAGTAAATCTTTCTCAAGAGCTAGCTTAAAATTTATAGCTCTATAAATATCTATTTTCCCGTTCGATTAAATCCTGAATGCGATCTAATGCTTTTTCGGGAATAACGCCGTCGGCAACTAGTTGCTCGATCACTTCTCCTTCACTAATGCGAGCGGCGTGAGTAGCTACCTGTTTTTGCAGTGCGCTTGCCAATTCTTCTCGGCTCGTCCCCATTGCCTCAACTCTTCTAAATGCTCCTTTACTTGCTTGCTGGTAAAACGAAATACAGTCTCGTGCTACTGCCTCTTCAACTGCGTGGGCAGCAACCAATTGTTTTACTTGCTTGACGATTTTTTGACTTACATAAGCAGTTACAGCATCATATTCATAACGAACTGCTGCTAGCTGTCCGTGACGTTTGCCGAAAAACTTACGGTTGCCAAAGAAATGCTTTAGCTGTTTGAAAATTAACTTTTCTAAAGGAGTTTCTAACGACCAAAGAGCAGGCATTCGCGGTGGAATTTGACCGTCTAAAACACTATCCCTTTTAGCATCAACCATAAGTTCTAATTTGTGCATGGCATTTTCTAACAAAAGTCCTCGGTCGTATAATTCGATATGAGCTTGATGCTCGATTCTAAGTACCTGTAACCAAAGAATTTTACGCGCCATTCCAGGATCTAGTTTGAGTTCTTCCCAAATCTTGGAAACGGTAGTTTCTGCTTCATCTAGAACCTGTTGATAATCCCTTTCTATTTCAGTAATGATTTCATTATTAAACAGTCGCATCGATTCTAGCTTTTGCAGTAATTTTAGAGCTTCGCGCTTGGCTAAAATAGTTGCCTGAGCTTTTCCCAATCTTTCTAACATAGGCGGTTCGTCTATTTTGAGCCAGCTAATTAATTTTCCTGTAGTCGTACCGCCAATCAGGATCGTAAACAGGGCTACCCCTAAAGTCATGGCGATAATTAGATCGCGGTTGGGAAAATCGCGATCGAGACTTAGTGCTAAGGCTAAAGCAACTGCTCCCCGTAGCCCTCCCCAAAAAGTCACTAGTTGATAGCGCCAGTTAATTGGCTCCGATCTTTGCAACAGGTTAGAAAGCGGTGTCAAACCAAAAACCGCTACCGCACGGGCAATAAGGACGACAATAATTGCCCAGCCAATAGAAAACCAAAAAGTCGAACTTTCCGTTCCGAGTCTGGTAATAAAACTGCTGGTTGTCAGCCCTACTAATAAAAAAATCAAACTGTTGGCGATAAAAGCTCCATAGTCCCAAAACTCTTGCAAATAAATTCGTACTTCTGGTTTTAGTCGATGGGTTAGATACCAACCTACTACCAACCCTGCCGACATGACTGCAATTACTCCCGATACTTTGAGGTAACGTTGGGCAAAAATGAATGCTGCGTAGGCAATAACAATAGTTACTGTAGTTTGAATCAGGGCGTTATGTTTGGCTTGGGTAATAGAATAACCAAAAATGATGGCGGCAATAACTACACCAACCAAAATTCCGCCAAGCATCACAACTAAAAAATCAACTGAGGCTTCTCCTACTGTTAATACCCCTACCTTACCAGAAGCGATCGCCGACATTACTAGATCGAAAAGAACGATTGCTGTGGCATCATTGAGCATACTTTCCCCTTCTACCAGCATTGTCAGACGCTTGGGAACGCCCAATTCTTTGAATAGGGCAATTACTGCCACTGGATCGGTAGCGGAAATCAAAGCTCCAAAAACTAAAGCTCCGCTAAAAGATAAAGGTGTCAGCCAGGCAACCAAACCACCAACGATGGCTGCTGAAACTAACAGTCCTAACCCTGCTAACATTAATGCTGGTGTCAGGGTTTTAAATAAAAGCTGATTATCTAGAGCGATCGACGATTCAAAAATTAGCGGTGGAATGAAAATAAATAGAATAATATCGGGAGATAAAGTTAGAGAGCCGAGAGGATCGGCTGCAAAAACCAAAGGGCTGAGAAATCCCAAACCCAAACCAATTACCACCAATCCTACTGTATAAGGGATTTTGAATTTTTTAAGGGTAACTGCTCCCAAACAGGCAATGAGCAACAATAGCAGTAGCTCCACTTCTGAAGACAAAAGCGGGCTAGATGAACTTTCCATTTAAAGTTTTTTATTTTTTATTTCATTGTTGAAATTTGGTATTAATTATTTTAGTTGATTAGATCGCCCGAAAATTAAGTGATGTTAATATATTTTGCGGAAATAGCAAATGCGATCGCCTTACTCATAGTAAGGCGATCGCAACAGGCGATCGAACTCATTGGCAATTAACTTATAGCATTCACAAGCAGAAGTTTTTAATTTTTCTGGATCGGTAATAGTTATCGAGCCGCGCACATAATGAATAATGCCTTGCTCTTGAAATTTAGAGGCAACTGTTGTTACTCCCGCGCGGCGTACCCCCAACATCTGAGAAATAAATTCTTGAGTTAGCTTAAATTCGTCTTTCCCGATGCTGTCTCGCACCATTAACATCCACCGAGCAAATCGCTGTTCGATAGTATGGTAGCGATTGCAGGCAGCAGTTTGTCCGAGTTGAATGATTCGAGCCTGAACGTAGGACATCAACGCCTGCTTTAATTCTCTATTGTGTTCCATCTCTTCTTGCAGACGATAAGCAGCAATTCTCACACCAGTTCCGCCTACCTGAACTATAGCTGTAGAGTTAGTATAAGTAGTATTAAGGATGATTGGCAGTCCTACCATGCCTTCATTACCAATGACTCCAATCTCGGTAGTCGAACCATTTTCCATAATTGCTACGGTAGAAACAATTGCGTGAGAGGGAAAGTAGGCATAGTCATAACTTTCCCCTGCGTGATAGAGAATTTTATGTTGGGGTAGCTCTACTGACTGCAAATAAGGAACGAGTTTTTGATATGTTTCTGAAGTTAGAGCAGCTAATAAACGATTGATTGGTTTGTGGTGATGGGAAACTGCCATTCATTGACTCAGCTAAAAATGTCACTATAGCTAAACCTCCTGTTCCCCGTTGTATAGGCAAAAATATTTTTTACTTTTAAGAAAAATTAGAGTAATTCTAAACTAGAATTTTTTTGCTTAGCTTACTCACAGTATCAAAAATCGATTGATGTCAATGTTCCCTAGCGGACATAAGTTAACAAATATTCATAAATCAGCTAAATTTCGACAACTTGATAGCACTCGCAAGCAATTTCTTCTAAGGCTTCGCGATTCAAAATTTTAATCTTACCTCTTTGATAATCAATAATTTGCTGCCGTTGAAGTTCCGCAGCAATTTCTGAAACACCAGTACGACGTACTCCTAGCATCCGAGAAATAAATTGCTGTACGATCGAAATCCTATCATTCTCAAGGCGATCGCCAAGCATCAGCAGCCAGCGAGCAGTTCGCTGTTTGACTGTATGATGATTGTTACAGGCACTACATTGGCTCACCTGGTTGAATAAATTTAAAGCATAACGTAGTAGGTTAGTTTGCAGCCTCCCACCTCGATTGTATTCTACGCGCAGCGACTTTACGTCTATTTGCATTGCGGCACCGTTTATTTGCACCGTAGATAGACTATTAGATATTCCATCTCCAAGAAATTGATGCGTCCCTACCATTCCTTCTTTACCGATAATTCCAATTTCTGTAGTCGAACCATCTTGCATCGTCGAGACTATAGACACCACTCCTTCAATAGGAAAATATAAAGATTCAATCTGTCGGTTGGCTTTGAGAAGAGTTTGACCCCGAACAAGCTTAATTAATTTAAGGCGATCGCTTAGTCGTTGGTATTCTTCGGGTAATAGTGCTGACAGTATGTAATTGTTTTTTGGTTCGTTCAAAATAAAGGAAACTTACTTTTCCTACTGATATTTATGTTAATTTTTCAATAACTGATATATATTTCTAGTCGATCTAAGAGACTATATTTTTGGTAAAGGCAGTAGGATTGCACTAAGACGGCAATAGATATTCTCCGATTTCATTTAAGATTGCCAAAAGTTCGATTAACTACTTAGTGCCAGAGAATTATTGTAGGCTTTATTGACTTTATTTAGTAGTTCTAGAATATCGAAAGGTTTGGTAATTACTTCTATTTCTTCGCCAACTTGCGATCTAACTATTTCTTTACCATTCATCACAGCGGTTAGAAAAATAATTGAAATCGAACGAGTAGTTTTATTAGATTTCAGCAGTTTATAGATATCTAATCCATCAATATCGGGCATTGCTATATCCAGTAAAATGACATCTGGTCGTTCTATTATTGCTTTGGTAATACCCACTTTGCCGCTTGAAGCCGTAAAAATTTGCCAGTCGGTGTAATTTTCTACAATAAATTTAACCAAAGTAAGAGTATCATCATTATCGTCTATAATTAACAGCCGTTCGGGAACCATAGCTTCCTCAATACTTTTGGTAATAACTAGAGCGAAACTCCTCGACAAGATTTAAACTTTTAGAACTACTACCCTTTAATTTTTCATAGTTTTTTAACCGTGTCTGAGCGATAGCAGACATAGTGAGCTATTGTGTTTTTAAGTTGGCAATTAAGAACGATAAGGTAGGGTCGAGAGAGAGTATGACCTCTAGCTCCTACTAAAGGCTAAAAGCTTTTTTTAATTACTCTCAGAAACATATTTTAAAATATCGTTATTATTTTTATCGATATCATAAACAAAACCTAGAGCGATCGCGATTCTTCTTCTCAACCCAAAAGATGGATATAGTTTATCTTCTAAACCAGTAACTGCATAATTGTTAGCAGTTTTGACAATTTCAAGAGTAGTAGGTTTTGATAAATTAGTTCCTAAAAGATTAAAAATATTATTAGCACATTCATTTTTAGACATCTTTTCTAATTCGGTAACTCTTTGCTCGTATGCTAATAAAACAGCATCTAAGCAAACGCTATAATCATAAGAATTATCAAAATTAAATTTTATTTGTTCTACTTTAGGATCTAAAATCGCAGTTGGGGAATTATCATATTCATTGCTGTTTTGAACTGGAGGCGGACTTGTAGATTCGCTAGCAATTTGTCGTATCTGGTTATTAGTAGAGTCGTAAATATACATGCCAGAGCTAATTCTAGCATCGGGAACTATACAAGCCACTTCGCCAGTAACGTCATGCTTAATTTCTGCCACATCTCCCTGACAGTCGGTAACACTGAAACCCCATTGAGTAGATAGTTCTACCATTTGGTTAGTGGTTTGAGCAGGTTGAGATTTACTGGCAGTTGCTATAACTGGCTGTATGCCAATACTAAAGCCTAATATTATTGATAACTTTATAATTTGATTCATTTTAAATATATATTTTTAGTAGAAGTTTAACTAAGATCTTAATTAGATTATTGAAAATTTTTGGTTAACGCTTGCCAGCAAACAAATTTAAATTTAGGATGCTAACAAAGGTGCGGCAGATAAAAGTTTTTTGGTGTAGGGGTGTTCTGGCTGAGTAAAAATTTTCTCTGTGGTGTCGAGTTCGACAATTTTACCAGCATTCATTACCGCAATGCGATCGCAAAAGAACCTGGCTACCCATAGATCGTGAGTGATAAATAAATAAGTGAGGTTAAACTCAGCCTTTAAAGCCAACATCAATTCTAGTACCTGGGTTTGCACCGTCGCATCCAGCATACTAACTGGTTCGTCACAAATTATTAATTGCGGATTAGTAATTAAAGCCCGTGCGATCGCCACTCGCTGCTGTTGTCCTCCCGATAGTTCTTGCGGATAGCGACGGTAATATTCCTCGGCAGGAGTCAAACCTACCTTAGTTAGCATCTGTTTTACCTGTTGTCTGGCTTTATTAGCAGTTGCCAAATTATGAATCGACAACGGATCGGCAATACTATCTCCGACTATCATTAACGGATTGAGACAGGCATGGGGATCTTGAAACACCATTTGTAGCTGGCGACGAGTAGCACGCAATTGTTTGTTATTAAGCTGAGTCAAGTCTTGACCTAAAAATTCTACCTTGCCAGAAGTAGGCTCGATTAGCTGTAAAATCGTCCGAGATAAAGTGCTTTTACCGCAGCCAGATTCCCCTACCAAACCCAAAATTTCTCCTGAGTAGAGCTCGAAACTAATATTGTCTACTGCTTTAATGACTTTTTTTTCGGACGAAAATAGCTGTTGAATTAGATTGCTTTCTAGAGTGAAATGCTGCTTGAGTTCTTTAACTCGTAAAATAGGATGCGCCCGTTCTGTTTCGATAATATTTAATTTGGCTGCGGTTGGCTGTTGAATATGCAATGCTGCCTCTAGCAAAGATTGAGTATATTCATGTTGGGGATGGTGCAGAATCGATTTAACTAATCCTGTCTCTACCATCTTGCCGTCATACATTACCCCAATGCGATCGCAGTATTCTCCTACCATTGCCAGATCGTGAGAAATTAATAGTAGTGCCATGTCTCGGTCGCTACACAGTCTGGTAAGTTCGGTTAAGATTTCGGCAGAAACGGTAACATCTAAGCTAGTAGTCGGTTCGTCGGCAACGATGACTTTGGGATTGAGTAACAAAGCCAGGGCGATCGCCACACGCTGTCGCATACCACCGCTAAACTCATGGGGATACTGTTGGTGGCGATCGCGCGGTATTTTAACCGTTTCTAAGGTGTCTGCAACTATTTGTTTGGCTTGCGATCGCGATAACTCTGGCTGATGGGCTTTCAAAGTTTCTAAGCAGTGTTCGCCAATAGTCATCAACGGATCGAGGCGCGTCATCGGATCTTGGAAGACTAAGGCTACTACTTCGCCGCGAAATTCTCGTAACTGTCTGGGATTTAGTTCAAAAACCGACTTATCTTGAAAAATCACCTCTCCTTCTACCTGACTGCCTGTAGGTAACAGGCGCATAATTGCCCTACCTAAAGTAGATTTACCGCAGCCAGATTCACCTACCAAACCCATTTTTTCTCCAGCTTTGAGGGTAAAAGAAACATCATTTACCGCCCAGGTAGTTTCTGCTTCGGAAAGACGAGGATATGCCACTCTGAGATTCTTTACCGACAACAAACTTTGAGTTGTAATTTGAGTCATAGCGGTTGGAGATAAGATAATAATTCTCCTGCATTTTAATTACTAAAGTGAAAAATTGCCTCTGGTGACTACGAGTTTTTACAATACGAGAATGATTAAACTAAATTTGCCAATTTTTCTCTCGGTCGCTAAAAGCCTATTATTAATTGTCGTTTGGTTGAGTTTGGCGGCTTGTCAGCAGACAAAAACTCAAACTCCCTCTGCCGATGCTGCCGATCCTACCGAAAGGAAAGATACACAGTTAACCTTAAACAATGCCGTCTGGCAACAGTCCAACAGACAAGAGAATACCGTTTGGAAAATTCGCGCAGAAAATGCTGTTTACGGAAAAAACAAGCAAACAGCACAATTAGAAAATGTTACTGGCAATTTACTGCAAGATGGCAAAATAATTTTGCAGCTTAGTGCCGAACGAGGAGAAGTACGCGACAATGGCAACTTGATTTTACTCAACGATAATATAGTGGCAACCGATACTCGTAACGGTGGAACCATAAGCAGCGACGTAGTAGAATGGCAACCGAATGAAAACTTGTTGCTAATTCGACAAAATCTCAGAGGCAATCGCGACAAAGTTCGAGTAACGGCAACCGAAGGTAGGTATTACACCGATTCCGAAACTTTAGAATTGCAAGATAAAGTCGTGGTAACTACAGCAGAACCAGCATTACAGTTAACTAGCGATCGCCTGACCTGGAACATTGCTCAAAATATAATTAATAGTGAAGTTCCCCTGCAAGTAGTACGCTACCAAGATGAAATTGTAAGCGATCGTCTGGTTGCCGATCGCGGTATGGTAGATTTGGCAAACAACACCGTAACTTTAGCTAGCAATATAGAATTAATTTCTACCAATCCTCAGTTACAGATTGCTACCAATTCTTTAAACTGGAATTATCAAACGCGGATAATTAATACCGAAGAACCAATTCAAATTATCGATCGCGATAATAATTTAAGCGTTACGGGAAATTCTGGCGAAGTAGATCTAAGCCGCAACATAGCTCATTTAAAGGCTGGAAGTAAAAGCATCAACAATAATAATTCAGCACAACTCTATGCCCAAGAATTAATCTGGAATTTGGACACAGAAGTTGTAGAAGCGATCGGCAGTGTCGTCTATCAACAAAGCAAACCGCAGTTAAACGTAACTGGTAATAAAGCAGAAGGAAAATTAACCGATAACAGCATTGTCGTTACTGGTGGTAATGAATCGGGACAGGTAACTTCAATAATTGATGACTTATAATAATTCTATTTTTCTCATTCGTATAAAAAAATAGCCCGTACTGACAAGGCACTGCCTTGCCTTTACTCTATTTCATCAATTCTTTATTTAAAATTCAATTTTGCTTTACCTATTTCTCAGCTTGGCTTCTTATTGTTGAAGAATAAGAAATCGAACTTGGTAGGAATTGTAGCCATGAAGGTAAGGTGGAAAATATTATTAACAAGCATGACCATGTGGCTGATCGGAGAAATTTATCTCGGTCTATTAGGTTTAGATGAGTTTGCTGACTATAACCAGTTCCTTCAAGATCGCATTAATTTAATTTTAGTTGTCGCTAATTCAAGCCGCGTTAACAACTTAACAGCATAAAATGTATAGTCATTTCAAATAGAAACCGTAGAAAAATATGTACTGTCTTTTCTTCCTAAGCTAATGTGTATTTAAACTGCATATTATTCGGTTAAAGAATTAAGGATAGAGTTCTTGTCCTGTCTCCTGTCTCCTGTCTTAATAAGCAATTTAAATACGTGACAGCTTATTACCCATTACCTATTACCTATTACCCATTACCTCGAAACGATAATTTAAACCATAAGGAAATTAATTAGAACGACTATAAATGTTTAAAACCGCAGTTCGTACTCAATTAAACCTCTAGTTTCATCGACAAAATTAGACGAGCCTCTAAGCACGAAATTGTTATTTAAACGATAGCGAAAACCAAATTGTGCGGGAATATCAACGTTAAGAATCTTGAGAGCAGAAAAAGAAAAGTTATTAAAAAGATCGATCGCAATTTCTCCTGCTAGAGCATTAATAGTATTATCGGGTCGCTCTTCATCAATAATTTGCGTGGGAAACAGTCGTAATTCACCGATGGGAAAAGCATTATTAAACTGACTGTTAAAGCTGCCAAACAACGCCGAACCCGCTAAATTAGCCAAACCTATAGGACTGTTACCTCTGCCTAAAGTATTAACTAAACCACCTCCTAAGAGAGCAAAAATTTCTGTCTGACTGCGAGGAGGACTGCTAGTAAGCTCGATATTATTAGCGATTTGGCTGGCGAGTCCTTTTACTTGAGCGGAAATCCGAACGGTTTCCAGGGTGCCGAAACTAGATTCGGGTACGTCGCTAATTTCGTTAGATAGAGGATCGATAGGAATACGACTATTGTTGGTTTCTAATGCCGAACCAACCATCAATACGTCAACATAGGGATCGAGTCCATTTTTATCGGTAAAACGAGCGATATTGTTATAGTCGCGAGAAAGTGCTAGCTGAGTGGTAAACAGGTTGACCTGTCCGCGTTCTAGATTTATCGTTCCTTCGGGTGTAGGCTGTAAGAATGTACCGTTAAGATTTAAAGTGCCACTGGCATCAAAAGTAAATATAGGCGGTAAGCTAATCTCAATATTTTCTCCTAATTTCAGTTTTAAATTGCGATATTCGGTAAGGGCGACAATGCCTTCACTGCTGTCGGTTAAATCGTCAATTGAGTTGTTTTCGGTATCGGTAGCGGTAGTATCTGCCAGCAAAATCGTACCGTCATACAAAGTTATATCGCCAGCAAGATCTGGCTCGGTCGCCGTACCCAAAATTTGCAGTTCTCCTGCTACTTCGCCTTCGTAAAATTCTTTTAAATTGACAAAAATATTATCTAGATCGATAGTTAGCGGTTCGGAGATATTGAGATTATTAGTTAGAGGTAAATTACCAGCTACACGTATTTCACCACCGCCAAAATCACCGCGAAAGTTGGCTACCCGAACTTTGTTGAGGTCGAAGAAAATTTTACTATTGACATTAGTGAGTAAGCTATCTGGTAGTGCTTTGGCAGCAATAGTTGCATTACTGAGTTCGGCTGTTCCTCTAGCAACTATTTCGCTGGGAAGACTGCGATCGGGGTCTAATTTGCCAGTAACATCTAGAGCAATTTCTCCCTGTCCATCAATCCAGCTTAATTCCCCTCTAGAGAAAATATCAAGTAGTTCCAGTCCGCGATCGCGAACGTTAAGCTGGAGTTCTAAGCGATCGCTATCTGGTTCGACAGTAGCGGTGGGTAACTGGTAGGGAAGGTTGCCAGAAATAGTTAGAGGCTCGGCACCATCGGCAATAATACTACTGGCGAAAAAGTCGAGACGAGCATTATCGTAGTTAAAGCTGCCTTTGGTAGATTGGATTGAGGTTTGGTTGATAGTGGCATCGTCTACAGAAATTTCACCTCTAGCTTGGGGATTGTCGCCAGTGCCTGCAATACTGGCGATCGCATTTACTTCACCACCCAAAGCAATATCTGGCGAAAAGGCAAACATTTGTTCGATTAGTTCTACAGGTACTTGTCTCAACCGAAACTGTCCCGACTGGGTTTCGCCGCCAAAAGTCCCTGTAAAGATCAGTTGGGGAGATACAGTTTGTTTGCTCGGCTTACGAGTAAAGTCTTGTAGTTCGATACTAATAGGTAATAGAGTTAAGATACCTTCTTGATAGCTGCCACTGGCAACGACTTGCTTGACATCTAAATTTCCCCACTGCCAATTCGTACCAAAAAAGTCAAATTGAGAATCGATTCCCTGTTTGGCAGAACCAGATACGCCGATCTCGCCGTTAAAAGTTCCCTGTAAAAATTTTAATTTTGGTAAAAAAGCCTGTTGACGCTCTTGTTCGATAGTGTCTAAACGAGCTTGAATTTCTGCCAATAACTGCAATTGTTCGAGGATCGGAGCATCTTTAAAGCCCACGCTAAACAAAGGAGGAATGGCGGCATCTTTTTGATACAAATCTTCAGCATTACCATAGTCGCGATCGCCCAATAGCATCGCCAGATCTTTTAATTCAAAAATTTGCAAAGCGATTAAAATATCTTGAATTTTTCCTTGGCTTATTGATGCTCTACCATCTACTTCAATGTCGTCAGCCGTTTGTCTAAAGCTACCTTCTAGCTGATAGACGCTGTCGCGCTGCTGAAACTTCCCGTTTTGCAAGGCAAAATAATTATCGCCATATTGAAAGTCACCAGTCAGTCGCTCGCCTTTGATACTAGCCCATGATGGCGAATCGATAACGACATTTTCACCCGAAGTTGCCAGGGTATTAAGGTTAAAAACAAACTTGCCCGATAATTTGCCCCCAATTGGCTGTACGGCAAAATTTTCTGGCACTTCAATATCTTCGCTTTTTATCGCTACGGTTTTGAGAAACTCTAAAGGAACATTATTGGTAGTTAATTCTAAAATTTCTGCTTCGCCCGTTCCTGTAATAGCAATATTGTTGCGGACGATCGCCAGTCGGACGGGTAAAAAGTCGCGATCTAGTACCAGTTCGATCTTATCTGGTTGAGGATCGCCAGCATCGGTTTGAGATAACTCTAAGTTGACACCGCTATCTACAGAAGTTTGAATGCTGCCAGTTAACAGGGAAGCAAAAGCAATATCTTCAACTCGAAAGTTACGTAAATTAATGCCACCGTCGATATCTATCGCCGCAGGAACACCGCTAATGCTGCCTGAAAAGTCGCCTCTGCCTGCATAATCTAAATTAGTCGCCCAACTCGGTAGGGTTACTCGTAATTTTCTAATATCGATCCAGTCAGCTCGATCGACATCAAATTCAAAATAGTTTACTGCCGCTAATTTATCGGGAATATCGCTAAAAAATGATTCGTCTAAATCTATATATCCCGTCGCTGCTAGTCCTTCTCCCTTTGCCTGTAAGACATCTAGGCGGCTACCGTTCCAACGTACTGCGGCAGAAAAAGGTTGTTCTAAAAGATCGATCCCCTGGCTAAAGGTAACATTCCCCGTTGCCGCGATCGCTGTAGGATCTAAATTATTGACATTGCCCGTTACTTCTAACTGTCCTCCTAACTGTCCATTAAGTTCGATATCGTCGGAATTAGGATCGGCAAACAAACTCAAATCGACATTCTGAGGAATAACCGTAGTTTTAAACTTACCGTTGGCGATTGCCAGATTTTGTGCCTCAAATACGCCTTCGGGCAGGGTTAAACTACCGTTACCTCTGGCAGTAATTGCTTCGGGAGTAATATTATCTGTAGTTCCCGACAGTTCCACAGTACCGTCGATTAAACCCGCAAACTGTTCGGGTGTACTGGAACTCAACTCTTTTAGCTGTAAATTACTTCCTGTGGCGATCGCCTTCCAATTTTCATCTACTATATTTAAGTCTCTAACTTCAACTCGTCCTTTTGCCAGATCGAGATCGCCAAAACCGTTGATAATTGCCGTGTCTTCTGGTTTGGTAGGAATATTGCCCGTAAGATAAAACTCGCCGCTAAGATCGTCATTAAATTCTGGAGGAACTTCGGGAAATAACCGCCGTAGTTGTAAATCATCAGTATTAGCGTCGGCTTGCCAAGTGCCGTTAGCTATTCTTACCTGTGGTAAAGCTATTTGTCCCCCTACCGTATCGAGATTGGCTTTACCCGTAGCGCGAACCCGATCGATATCGCCGTCGGTTTTACCAGATACATTAAATACGCCATCGACCAAACCTTTAGCTATTGTCGGCGCGCTGCCCTTACCAAAAGGTAAACTACCAAATTCTACATCTTGAGTTTCTACCTGTAGTTGCCAGTTGCCTTGACTGGAATTGAGGTTTTGCAGCCTAACCGTACCATTACCCAAAGCAAAATTTGCCGAACCATTATCGAACCGCAATGTTTCGAGATTACCAGCCTGGGCGAATAATTGAGTTTGACCAGATACTACGCCAATATCAATCGGTAGGGGATTATTATAGCTATCAGCGATCTTTTTTGCCGCAACATCTTGGGCAAAAATGCCAAACGCCAGATCTTGGCTATCGTCTAATTCTAAAGTTCCAGTTCCCCTTATTTGTCCTCCAGATAGAGGCAAGCTTTGAAACTCTCGCACGAATAAAGTCGTACCAATTAAATCCAAGTTTGCGGTAATCTGCTTAAAATCGATTTTATCGATACGGCTAGGGGTGACGGTATTTACATCAAAACTCACGACGGGAGTTAATATATCCCCTCTAACTCGCACGTTTCCCGCTATTTTGCCTTGTATGGGTACAGCAGGGGGTTCTATTTCCAGGGCTTCTACCACTTTATTAACCGCTACTGGAGCGATTTTAGTATCGACTTGATAATCTCCTTCTTCAGCCAAATCGATAGTACCGCTAGCAACTCCCGATACTTCTCCAAAGTTAGTAGCGACATTATTTAACTCTATTTCCGTACCGTCAAAGACTAGTTCGCCGTTGCTATTGCTAAAAGGTTTGACTAGTTCTGGTATTTGCAAGCTGACATCGTTTAGGGTTGCTTTCCCTTCTAATAGAGGAATGGGAAGATCGCTTATCGTAACGCCAATGGTTCCCGAAATATCTCCTTGCTGTAACTCGATGGGTAAAGCTAGCAAATTACTAACTTCGGTTGCGTCTAACCGTTCGGCTTCTAAAGTTAGATCGATAACTTTAGTTTTGCTAAAGCTTTCTCCGTTGACGGTAAAGTTGCCTCCCGCTGCTGCCTCTCCTGTGGTTGCAAACTTTATCTGTTCTCCGTCATCAAGCAGATTGACAATAGTGCGATCGAGTTCTAGCTCCACAGGGGGGTTTAAATTTCCCGTTTCTAGCTGCCGTGCGGCTAAAGTTAGTTTGCCTTTCTGTAGCTGAATAGTTTCGACATCGACTTTAATACCACCATCTTCCGTTGACTCGCTACCAAAATTAGTAGGAGTCCAAATTCGATCTTCGCCTTGTTCGAGATAAATATCGGGACGTACTAAAATAATGTCTAGCTGTAAAATGCGCCGACGCAAGAAATATAAAGGATCGAGTTTTACTCTGACTGCTTCAACTGCGATCGCATCGGGATTATTGGCAGTAGCGGGCAACGCGCTATTACCAAAACGCGCTCCCCAGGGAGATATTGTTTGCAGGTCGCCCAATTCTAAAGGACGATTGAGATATTTGCTAGTTTCGGTTTCAATTACAGGAATTAGTTTGTTTTGAATTAAATACCAACCATAAACTAAGCCACTAACGGTACCACCGAGAAGCAAGATTGCTATTGTTATTAGTATTTTGCGCCACTGAGGAGAAGTTTGGCGATCGCCAGAAGTATGGTGTTTTTCTAGGTTGCGATCGAATTTTTTTTTCATCTTGGGTCGGTTTATACTGAAAAAGGCGATCGTCGCTATTTCGCTAATCGTATATATATAAGATTCTTAACTTACTATTTGGTTTCCAATTGTTTTAATTTTGCGATAAAAATTAAGTATGGTTAATATCAACTGTTGCTAACAGTCTTAATTATTAAATTTAACTGGTTTTGTTTGTCATTTCTTCACTTTTTTAACAGCAAGCAAATGTCCGAGCTTGGCGAGCAATTGACCGATTGGGCGATCGCTATATCTTGAAGCTCTATTTAAACAGCTAGATTATAGCCTTGTTGTTAGTTATTTTATTTAATTAAATATACTTAAATTTATTAAATCTCGTAAAAATGAAAATTAAGGTAAAAGTCAAGCTCAATAGCAAACAGCAAAAAATAGAAACCGTAGACGATAATAATCTAATAGTAAAATTAAAACTACCACCGTTTGTTTTCAATATATTTAATAACTCTTTGATGAATATTTTGTGGGGTTTTAGTAGCATCAATGCTTAAAAATTTTCCCTTATAATTACTAAATATTTGCTGATAACTCTGACGCACTTTAATTAGCTTTTCTTTGGTCTCATAAATCTCTTTTGAAGAACGTTTGTCTAATCTATTCAAAGATTCTTTTACCGAAAGATCGAGATAAATAGTAAGATCGGGATTGGGAAATCGTGCATTTAAGCTGCTAACAAATTCAAACTGTTCTTTAGTGTCGCAATTGTAGACTAAAGAAGAAAAATAATATCTAGTGCTGATAACATGATACCCGTCGGCAATTAACTTAAAAACTCCATCAAAGTCATTGTATAAATGATCGTGGCGATCTGCGGCAAACAAATAAGCCATTTGTTCGTCAAATGAGGCGCGATTGCGACTAAAAACGATTTTTTGTTTCAATGCCTGTCTAATTATATTACCGACAATACCGTTAGAGGGTTCGGAACTAATTATTACTTTTTCTTCCTTATTTATAAAGTAGTTTAATAATAACTCTGCTTGGGTTGATTTCCCCGAACTATCAATTCCTTCAAAGACAATAAAAAGTTTTTTGTTTGTCGATTGCGATTGGCGGTTAATCATTAGTTGTTTGTGTACTTACTTGGTTATTGTCTATTGCTAGTTTTTATAAATAATGCTGAAGTGTTTGCTAACTAAAAACTGTCACGAAGCATGCTATTTTTTTCTAAAATCGAACCAAGTTTCTAGTAAGTTTAGCAACATTCGGTTTTTTGACATTTTTTGTAGGTAATATGCTCTTGCTGCCTGTTGCCAAATTTGAGCGAAGCTGAGATAAACGGCTGGAAAACTTACCTGCAAAAATCCCGTTATCGCAAAACGATTGAGTTTTATTTTTTGCTGCATTGCTAAAGCGATCGCACCAATTAATTCGGCAGCGCGATCGCCAATTAAAGTACAGCCAAGAATTTCGCCATTTTTACTCACTAATAACTTACACAATCCTGTAGTTTCACCTAAAATTTGCGCTTGGACAAGTCCTTTTAAATCTAGCTTGACTACATATACATTTTTATGCTCTTTTTTTGCCTGGGCTTCAGTCATACCTACTCTAGCAACATTAGGTTGGGTAAATATTGCCCAGGGAATACAACGATAATCTGCATGAAATCGAGGCAGAAATAAAGCATTTTTTAACGCTATGTTTACTTCATACCGAGCAATATTTGGCAGAGAATAACCGCCAAGAAGATCGCCGCAGGCATATATATGAGGATTGGTAGTTTGTAATTTACTATTTACGATTAAGCGATCGCGTTCGTATTTGACTTCAACTCCTGCTAAATTTAAACCCTCAATATTAGGAGTAAAGCGATCGCCAAAAAAAATAGCATCGGTTTCAACGGCTTTATTGCCTACCTGTAACCATTGAGTTCCTGCGATCAATTTGATTTGAGTAACTGGAGCAATTATAATTTCGATTCCTTCAGCCTCTAATTGCGCTTGAATTAGCCGAGAGGTTTCTGGTTCTTCTCGAGGTAAAAGCCGATGTTCGAGTATTAAAGTAATACTTTTACCAAATCTTGCTAGAATTTGGGCGATTTCCAAACTGCGAAGCGAACCACCGACAATAGCTATACTTTGGGGTAAAGTTGTTAATGCTCTTTGCCAAAGAGCGTCAAGAGTTAAATAGTTAGTTTGAGCAATGTCGTAAGCTGGCGAGAGCGCCAATCTCGAACCAGTAGCTAATAAATATTTGCGCGATCGCAAGTGTCGTTTACCAACATTAAAACCCAACTTAGGTAGCCGACAAAATTCCCCTTTACCAAAAATTACATCTACACCTAAAGCTGCCAAACTTTCTAAAGAATCTTCAGCGCGTACATTTGAATTAACGATTTGTCCCAAATCTATAGCCTCAGTTAAAGAAGCAGGTGGTGCAGCATCAAAAGCGATCGCTAAAGGTTTTTTTTGCTGCCAATAGAGCCAACGCCCTACTTCACTAATACTATGTTCGATAACTAAATTATTGTCCAAATAGTCACACTCGCTTTGTGTTACTAAAGCAACGCGAGCTTGAAGATAGGTAGCAGAAGCGGCAGCATAAATTCCTTCGGGGCTGCTACCAACTACTACCAGATCGTAATCTACCGCCATAGTTTAATTGAGAATTTTTGACCTAGATTAAACGATAGCAATTTTAGAGAAGCGATAAAGAAGGTCTGTTTAAATATAGTATTTGAGCCACAGCTTAAACTATTTAGAGTCTATTGCGCAACAACTCTAATATCAAACACAATCGGATATCGGTTTGCGATCTAACTCTCGACAAATTTTTCCCCGACAGTTGCGCAAACCAAGCGAGCGACGAGCATACTCTTTAATCACTTCAGGCTTAGTTGTTTTAGCTATATTTTGCAATTGATAGGGATCTCTGGTAAGGTCGTACAGTTCTCGATCGCCATTATCGTATTCAATGTAAGTACAGTTGGATGTCCGCAGACCAATATAATCGGGAATCATCGGAATCATCTGTTTGTTTTGTCGATGTTCGACTAAAAAAACTCGTCGCCACGAAGCAAGCGATCGCGAGTTATCGCGCCATAATTCTACCAAAGAACGACCATCGACAAAATTAGGAACATTTGCCCCTGCAAGTTTCGCAATAGTTGGTGCTAAGTCAATATTTCCTACAATCTCGTCGATAATTTTACCAGCAGGAATACCCGCTCCTCTCAAATAAAGTGGTAAATGAATATCTTCTTCGTACGCCGTCTCTTTTTCGGGAGGTAAACGATGTTGACCGAGGTGAAACCCATTATCGGAGGTGAAAATAATATAGGTGTTGTCTAACTGCTTATTGATTTTAAGCGTATTGATGAGTTTGACTAAACCTTCATCTACTGCTTGGAGCGATCGCAGTCTTTGACGATAGAGTCGGTCGATTTTGTTTTGTTGCTGCCGATTCAATAACGGTAAGTTACGAATATGTTTGGGTTTATCGCTTACATCTGTTTCATTAAAAGAGGGAATACGTGGCGCACTCTCTTTAGAAAATAAATGTCGATGTCGGGGGGCTGGAATTGCAGGCTGATGCGGCGCAAAATAGGATAGAAACACAAAAAAAGGTTGCTTATCTTTGATTGATTGAGTAATAAACTTCCTTGCCTTATCGGTATACACATCGGCACTGTAGTCTTGAGGGCGGTTTCTGTAACGAACTAAATTGCCATTTTCGTTAAGAGTATAGTTATATTCCAAATAACCAGTGTCATAAATTGGACTATCCCATTCATCCCAACCAGGAGGAACATAAGTTTTAGAGGCTCGGCGCGGATAGCCATTAAGATATTTTCCCATATAGGCGGTACGATAGCCTTGTTTCTGTAACCAAGTTGCGATCGTCGAGCGTTCTAAGCCCCGTCGATAGAAATAAATAAAGCTACCGTTGAGCTTGTGATTGGTAAAAACCCCCGTATTGTGTGCGTATTGTCCTCTGAGCATGGTAGCTCTTGAGGGGCAGCAAAGAGAGACATTGACGAAATAGTTACTAAAGCTTACTCCTCTGTCTATCAGCAGCGATTTTAGATGGGGCATATAGCCAACAGAAGCAGTATCTAAATCGTCGGTAAGGATAAATAAAATATTAGGAAGGCGATCGACGTTCGAGGATCTAAAAGGATTACAAGAAACAATAGCAATAGTTAACAAAAAGAGCGAACATAGACGCAAACCTAAGTAATGCTTTGATTTCAAGTTTTTAATCGAGACTCTTTTACTCAAAAAATACACCACAACTACTTATGGCTGACCAAATTAAAATTTGCTTTTAAATCGTTTTTGAAGCAATTTTTAACCATAACTGCCAGCGTTGGAAACGAGGGTCTTCTTTTGGAAGAAAGATAAACTCAATAATAGCCGATCGCCAGAGCTATAGGCCTTACAAAATTGACATATTAAAGACACACAACAGACAAAAATTTGTTCTAATATTGCTCCAGATTTAAAGGCAATAAACCAGGCTAGCAGTCTGGCACAAGCCCGCACTATATAGGTGCGGCTTTCGCGATTCAAGTCAATTAAAACTGGCAAAGTCCGAAATTTATTATCTTACCCTCGAACAATTTCACACAATAGCCGTTAATGAATACTCAAGTACCTCAAGAAATTGCTATAGAAAAAATCAAAATGCTTGCTTCGTTCAAAGAAGATATTTGCCGTTGGACTAATAGAGATTATCGTGCTTCGGATGTCGAACTGCTTCGCACTAAAATCTTGCAAAAGGTTCGGCACGTTCGTAGTATAGTTGTAGAAACTAACTGTCTCAAACTAATGCCCACTAAACCACCATCAATTACAGGAGGGTTGTTAATCAGAGACTACGATCCTTTTACCAACGTCTTGGAAACTCCTTGTTTTGGTATTTCTTTTATCCCAGAAATCATCAAGATGATTGATGAGGCAATTAGGGTTCTCAAAAGTCCTAAATATTTAGCAAAGTTGTTTGTCTACTTAGATAATAGGGATAAAACCACCAAAAGCTACACACAAGAAGGCTAGAGCTTCATAGTTTCTAATAGTTGTTCCATCTCAGCAACACTTAGACCCCTTTCTATGTATTGTGGTTCGTTGGGGTTATAAGGACTTACAAGTCGGTCGATCGCTACAATTTTAGAATCTGAGGCAATTACGGGTATGTCTGGATTGTAAGGTGTGGGATTGGTGAGGGAGCTAGAAAAGCCGTTGTAAATTGCGACTGTCTCTAGCTCGCCTTTAGCAGTTTTAACCTCAACCATTAAAACTTCTTGGCGTTGAATAGTGTATTGTTCTAAGCGTAAACCAATTAATTTAGACATTGTATAGTCGTATAAAAAATAATGTCCTAACACTTCCAGGTATTGCTATAACTATCTAAAATCGCACCAAGCTGAATATTTATTGTTCCATAGCCGATCGCCCTTGTTTGCCAAGACGAATCAAAATAAAATAAGCTAAATAAATTAAATAAATAACCAATCCTACTGCCGCAAAAAACCCTAAAACCCCCTCATTTCCAGGTTCGGAGTGGAAAAGTTGTCGATAGAGTAGAGGTGCTTCCAGCCAAACTTGACAAGAGGCGGTACTTAGAATTTGGTCTGACCAACCGCAAGGCAGGAATAAAGCATTAGCGATCGCTCCTAACAAACAGTAAGCGGTTATCGCCCAACGCCAGGAGCGAAAAATTAATTTTAAAGTACTTTTGGGGATGTCGCGAATTTCTTCATTCAAATCTACCCAAAACCAGAGCGAAAAAGGAATTAAAATACGTGCGGCTAATGCAGTAAAAAATCCAATTTTCCAGCCAGGAATTAGTAAATACACGGTAATCATCAACAAGCTTGCAACTCGCCAATAAATAATTAGCAATCTTTGCATTGCCTCTTGTCTTTGAAATAACGACCAAATTAGTAATACAAAAGGAATGATTACGGTGATTAACACTCCTAGTCGATAGTCCATCCAGACTAAAGGTCTAAACCAAACTTCGTTCATCGATTTAATTTAACTGTTTTTACTGCCAATACTCGAACCACTCTAAATTATCTCTTGCTAAAAGACAAAAAAATTCTAAAAAATTTTTACGGCAAAAGTTATTTTATAGTCGCTCTCAAAAAAAAGTGGGAATTGCACACAGCACTCCCACCCTTGATGACCAAAGAATATTTAGTAAATGTAAATTAAAAGATAATTGACCAAAGGTCACAGCAAAGCCATTTATTCAACGGCAAGCTACCTTCAGCAATCCCTGCCTCTTTAACGTCTAGTCTTCGTATACGCGACATTCGGGTGCATCGGGATTATCTTCACAATATTGCTCTAAAGAGTTTTTCTTAGGAGCTTTGGTGCGTTGATGAGATGCTTCTGCTTGCAGTTCTTCTACTGTATCCCAGGCAACAGCACAGTTTTCTGAAGAGTCTCCTTCAGTACTGCATACCTCTCTAGCTTTTTGTCTCTCCTGGTTGATTCTTTCTTGTATATCGCTCATTATTCCTCTTATTGCAACTTGTTTTAAATTATAATATGCCGAGTTTAGCTAAGATGAAACTTTTTAGGTTCGGTTTGCCGATTGGCTATTGTCGTAAGTATAGTTCCCGATCAAAACACCATTAGTTATGTTTTGGTGTTATCGCCTGTTTTCTCAAAATATAGCATATAGCTTTTTTGATAAGCCATTGCTCTTCAATTGACATCTTGGCATTTTAAAGTTTTTGTCTCACATACAGATTGAAAAAACAAACGACATATTTTTTCAAAATATGTTTATATGCGTTTGTGCTACAATATTTGAATTATGTAAGTAATTTATAATATATTTTAATTTTATTACTAATAACGATTTCATCCACAGTACGAAAAACCTAAATTATAAAGTTTCTATAACTTTATGTAATTTGTAATTGCCATTACAGTTTTAGGCAAGACAGAATATAAAACAACAAACGATTTATATTGTCACCCAATTAATTATTAAAAATTAAATTACTATACAAATTAAAATGTCAACCATATTTACCCATAAATCGGGATATTTAATATCAGTAAAATTACTGGCAAACAAAAAGACTATTCGTAGTTCAAAACCAAAGCTCGAACAACATTTTTTAGGCGATCGCGAAGCTGTTGAAAATATTTTATGTCTCGAAGAGCGATCGAGAACTATAGACACAAGCTCTTTAACCAATGAAAATAAATTTTTAATTGACGCAAAAGACTATAGTGACTATCCTCTGGAAAAACCTAGTTTTAATCGACTAGAAATAGCTATTAATAATTTTTTACTGGCATCTTTTACAATTGTTGCTGCTATAATTGCTGCATTTTTTATACCTTCGTTTTTAGTTTCTACAATCAAAAGATGCTACGGTAATACTAAAATAAGCTCTCTTTGGCGAACAAAATTTAAGTATTAATCTATTTCTACTATTCGCCAACATCAATAATCTTTTGCTGTAGTTCTTGTTGTCTGATTTTTACTCGTTCGTAAAGATAAATCAATTCTTCGTCATCGAGTTCTTCGGTCAATAAACCGTTTACCGTTTGCTCTAAATATTCAGCGGACGAGCCTAAAACACCTTTGGCTGTAGCCAGACAGTTAATAATTTGTTCTGTAGATAAATTGTTAATATACATTGGGTGCTGAGAATTAATAGTAAAGGCGATCGCCTCAAATTCTTGACTACCATCGAAAGCTTTAACCCAGGTAGGAAGGTAAGAACCAACTACCATTTCTCTACGCCAGAGTAATAGTAGTTCTGACTCTAAATCGCTGTCAATTTCCAAACGATAAGCAACACCGTAACAGCTACCACCTTTTTCTAAACCTAATACCAATCCAGGATTATCTAAAGTACCTCTGCCTAAAGGAGCTTTAAGGCAAAACTGACGATGCCAACCGTCAAGACTAACGATGCGGCGTTCTCGATACTCAAACAAAGGATTCCAAATTAGAGAACCGTAAGCAAAAATCCAAAGTTGTGAGAGATTCTTCTGTTGTAAGGTTTCTCGAATTGAGGTTAGTAACTCCTCATCACTCAAGATAGTTAAATTTAATTCGGGATGAGCTAACAGTTTTTGTAATAGTTTGGATTCGAGAGCTTGACGATTTAAGACCATTTCTGAGAATGACAATAAGTTATGCTCAATAGTCTAACAATGTGTTTATGCAGTAGGAAGAAGATTAGCTTGTTGCCAAATTCAACTTCACTTTCTAATCGAACTAACGTTTGATTAAAGTTGTATTATCAAGCACACTATTATCCTGTTGAGACTGAGGAAAATAACTTAAGGCATCATCGAGATGTTTTACTAGAGTAGTTTTAGGTAATGCTCCCTGAAGATGCTGCCAGGGTAAAATGCGATCGCGATGCCAATCTTGATGAACGTAGTAGTCTAAATCTGGGATTTGTCCTCTTAGCTGTTTGAAAGCTCGTTTGTAACTGCCAACCGACTCGCCGTAGGTTCTAGTCAACTTTAATAGTTTTGCCAGGCGGCGATCGCCTCTAGAAATTAAGGCTTGAATTATCGACCAATTATAGCTTTCGGGACGAAAATCGATACCGCGCTTGCCTAATTGTTTTTCTAAATACTTCAATCTTTTTTTTGCATCTGGGTTGACTCCTAACCATTGAAAAGGAGTGTGAGCTTTAGGCACAAAAGTACTGCACCCCAAAGTCAAACGCAAACCAGGTGCGGCTTGTTTGACTGCCTCCATCATGGCTACCGTTTGTTCTACATCGGTAACTTCTTCCCCTGGTATTCCTACCATGCCGTAAAACTTAATTGCTTTTAAACCACCTGCTTTAGCATTGACTGCCGCTTGAATAATTTCTTCATTACTTAGTTTTTTATTAACGATTTGGCGCAGTCTTGCCGAACCGCTTTCAATGGCAACAGTAATCGAACGGGTATCTCTGGCGGCTAGAGTTGCTGCCAGTTTTTTGGTAACGGTATTGGTGCGTACCGAAGCAATGCTGAGGCGAACATCACGATACTGAGGTTGTGATAAATAGTCCAGTAAAGCTTCAAATTCGGGATGCTGAGTTACCGACGCGCCAAGTAAACCAATGCGGTTAGTTACTTCTAAACCTCTTGCAATTGCAGGTATTAAAGAACCAGCTAAAGAGGCAGTACGAAACGGTAAAGTTAAATAGCTAGCCAAACAAAAACGGCACATTTCGGGGCAGCTACGGACTACTTCTACCATATAAATATTTTCCCAGGCAGCATTTTCGGTAACTACAGTAGAAGCCGATAGAACGTTACCGCGGTAAGTTTGTTTCTGTACCGTGTCGGGAATATCGGGGATGGTTGGCGCAATTTCGGTAATTTCTCTTTCTGGACTGTAGTAGCTTACCCGATACAAATTCGGAACGTAAACTCCTGGTACGGTTGCTAAATGACGTAATTTAGTAGCGCGATCGCATTTTCTAACTTCCTGATAGGCAGCGATAAAATTATCTAATAATTCTTCTCCGTCGCCTAGTAAAATAACGTCAAAAAAATCGGCAAAGGGTTCGGGGTTGGCTGTCAGAACCGAACCACCGCCAAATACTAAGGGATGATTGTTATCGCGATCGCAACTATGAAGCGAAATATCTAAAGACTCTAATAGATTGAAAATATTAATATAGTCTAGTTCCCAGGAAACAGAAAATCCCAAAAGTTCGGGGTTTCTGGGTAGCGGTTCGTGAAGATCGACAAACAAACGGCTGACATTTACATCGCTTCTCTGTGCCAGAGTCGCCCAGACTATCTGATAACCAAGACTAGTAATACCAATGCTATATTCATTGGGAAAAGCAAAAATAACGGGGACTGCGTCGCTATCTCCTGAGACGGGAGTAAATAACAGTTTTTCTTGTTGGAATACACTCACAAATAATTTTTATATCTAACAATACATTTTTATTATCGATCGCTTTTAGATTATTTTTCGGTCGTACGAGGTAATAAAGTTTATAAAAAACATTCTTGAAGAAACTGAGTAAATACTTTTACTTTAGTAGCAAGCTGGCGATTTACGGGATAGATAACACATAAGCTTAATTCTGGTGGATGATAATCGGACAGAACAATTTGTAGCTCTCCTCGCTCTAGTTCTCTTTCGACAATAAAAACTGGCAGAATAGCAATTCCCAAACCTCTAACAGCAGCATCTCTTAAAACTTCACCGTTATTAGAACAAAAAACTCCTTCAATTGCCACTCTTTCTTCTGCTTCTTTACTAATTAAATGCCACTGAAAACCCGTTGCTAAGTAACCGTAATGCAAACAACGATGGTTTTTTAGTTGACTTGGTTGAGTAGGAACTCCTGCTGTTTTAAGATAACTTGGTGCTGCACAAATAACGCGAGGTAGGGTAGTAAGATTTTTTGCTACTAAACTAGGTGATTCTAATGGCGTACCAATACGAATAACTAAGTCATAGCCTTCAGCGATTGGATCTACAAACCGATCTTCCAAAGTCAACTGAATTTTAAGATCTTGATAACGAGCCATAAATTCCGCTATTTGTGTTCCCAAAACCGAAACACCGAAAGACATGGGCGCATTAATTTTAAGTATGCCTTTGGGTTCGCTATGCTGTTGTGTAACCGCAATTTCTGCTTCTTCTACACTGCCAAGAATTTCTATACACCGTTCGTAAAAGGCTTTACCAGTATCTGTAGGTGTAACCTGACGAGTCGTGCGATAGAGTAACTGCACGCCTAAGCTATCTTCGAGGTTGATTACTAGCTTGTTAACAGCCGAACGGGATAGCTGCATCTTTCGCGCAGCAGCAGCAAAACCGCCTTCTTCTACTACCCGTGTAAAGGCACGCATACTTTCAAATTTATCCATAGATTGTAGATTTTTTGAATACAATGTGTCTATCAAATACTATATTGTCTTTTTTTGTTAAACAATACATAATATAACTAAGAACAAAATAATTCTCAAACAAGAGGTAAAAAAGATGATTACCGTTCGTCCAGCCCAAGAAAGAGGAAATGCTAATTTTGGTTGGCTCGATAGCAGACATACCTTTTCTTTTGGTAACTATTACGATCGCAACCACATGGGATTTGCCAGTCTGCGGGTAATTAATGAAGATTTAATCCAGCCAGGTATGGGTTTTGGTACACATAGCCACCGAGATATGGAAATTATTACCTACGTGTTGGCAGGAGAATTAGCTCATAAAGATAGTATTGGTAATGGTTCTGTTATTCGTCCTGGAGATGTGCAAAGGATGTCTGCGGGTACTGGTATTGCTCATAGCGAATTTAACGCCTCAAGCACCGATTTAGTTCACTTGCTACAAATTTGGATTTTGCCAGATCGTTCGGGAATCAAACCCAGCTACGAACAAAAACATTTTTCTTTAGCTGAAAGACAGGGAAAATTAAGGTTGGTAGCATCTCCAGATGGTAGAGATAATTCAGTCACAATTCATCAAGATGCCAATCTTTATGTAGCTAGTTTAAATGAAAGCGATCGCCTGGATTACATTACAGACAACAACCGCTCATTGTGGCTACAAATAGCCAGAGGAGCGGTAGAGATCGATGGTAAAGTTTTCCAGGCTGGTGATGGTGCTGCTATTACCCAAAAATCCGAAATTGCGATCGCTGCTACTACCAACGATACCGAAATTCTGTTGTTCGATCTTGCTTAATTAATAAAGGCAAGGCACTGCCTTGCCTCTACAATTATTTAATTAACGTTTGCCGCAACCTTCTCTCTATGATGGGGTTGGTCGAGATTGGTAAGATCGGGTCCAGCGGGAATAATTCCTCCAGGGTTGAGAGGGAATAAATTACCGTAATAGTCTCGTTTGATGCTTTCTAAATCGCAGGTGGCGGCGACTCCTGGTAACTGATATAAATCTCGCAGATAAGCCCCTAAATTATCGTAATCGCGAATGCGGCGGCGGTTGCACTTAAATAAACCGTGATAGACAATATCAAAGCGAAATAAAGTTGTAAACAGCCGCACATCAGCTAAAGTAACCGTATCGCCGCAGAGATAGCGATTGGTATTTAAAGCGCGATCGATTTCATCTAAAGTAGTAAACAATTCTTCGCAAGCGCGATCGTAAGCTGACTGAGTTTGAGCGAAACCGCAGCGATATACCCCATTATTAACTGTGTGATAAATTTTGTCGTTCCAGCGATCGATCTGCTCTTTTAGCTTATCTGGATAGAGATCTAAATCCGAATTTGTGCCGCAGCCAAACTTATTCAGCATCACGATGATTTCGGCACTTTCATTATTTACAATTGTCTGGTTCTTGCTATCCCACAATACGGGAACGGTGCAGCGTCCTTTATAACCAGGCTGCGCTAACTGATAGAGATCGGGTAAAGTCTGACAGCCCAATTCGGGTTTTTCTAATACCCAAATACCTGAATCTACAGAAGGGTAAACCAACGATACAGCGATCGCATCTTCTAAACCTTTTAAAGCTCTAGTTACCAAAGTACGATGCGCCCAGGGACAGCCCAAACCGACATACAGACGATAGCGATTAGCTTCTGGTTGGTAGGGGTTATCAGCTTCGGTGCTAATAAAGTCTCTAAACTGACTTTCAGGACGAATGTATTCTCCAGAGTCGCTGCGCGGCGCGAGTTGCGACATCATAATCTGCCACATAGTCGTCCAGACAAACTTGCCAAGTTTGACAATAAATTTGCTAGGAAGAGATTTATTTTTAGACATTGTGTAAAATTTTTTTTATCCTCTATTTTTATTATGGTGCAAGTAACTTTGTAGAGGCGATCGCTAATTTAACTTAATCGAAATAGCTAATAAGCACAAAATTCCAAACAAAATGATTGCTAAGGTGGCGATCGAATTAAAAGGACGACTGGGAAAAAGTAGATAATTATTACGCTCGATCGCTCTAACCTGTAATGAATACTGCCTAATTGCTAAAATTAATAAAAATATTCCCACACCAACAAAGGTCAAGCTTAAAAAATAAACAAGTTGTATTTTGAAGGTAAGATCGGTTAGAGGAAATATAACTTTAATACCTATATATATTTGCTCGAAGGCTACGCCAAAACCAATTAAAGCTACGCTTCTTTGTATCCAGCCAAGCAGAGTGCGTTCGGCAGCAGCGCGGTTGCGTTCTTTGGCTAATTCATTAGTCGAACTCATAGTTCTGAAAAATAGATTTACCTAAATGAGTTAATTACAATACCAGCAAAGGCAAATGCACCGATAAAAATCAATCCAATTGCTACAGTCAATCCTAAAGAGCGACGGGGTTTGTAGAAATATTGCTCTTTTTGAATATGAGTGAGTTCTTGTTGGTGTTCGATCGCTGCTGCTAGCATGGCGTAAGTACCCAGGGCAATAAATGCCAGTCCGAGAAGGCGAGATAGATGCAGAGAATTAAAACGTTCGTTTGCTTGAGAAGCATCAATTGCCGCTACGACGCGATCGATTCCAAAACCAAAGCTAATCAGCGAAAGACAGGTGCGAATCCACGCCATCAAGGTGCGTTCGGCAGCAGCACGATTGCGTTCTTTGGCAAGTTCGGTAGCGACATTTCTTGAATTTTCAGGAGGTATTCGGCTCATGAGCTACTGATAAAAAGTTATTGCTGTTTTGCCGTAGGTTTTAGTGCGATAGATTTCTAAGCCTGGTATCTTTTTGGGTTGCCACAGTCGAGGATCGTGTTCGACGGCAATTTCACCTGCGGGTGCCAGTAATTTTAAAGAGGAAATTGCTTTGAGAACTGGTAGGTATAAGTAACTGTCATAAGGCGGATCGAAATAGATGCGATCGAACTGTTGTCCTGCCAGTCGCTTGATTTTAGATAAAACATCTCCTTTAATAATTTGCCAGTTCTGTTCGGGTTTGGCTAGCTGTTGCCAGTTTTCGCGAATTACGCCACAGGCTTTACCATATTTTTCTATTCCAACTACTTTTTGAGCGTCGCGGCATAAAGCCTCTGCACCCATCGAGCCGTTGCCAGCACACAAATCCAACCAGCAACAGTCTGCAATTTCTCCCTGCCAAATATTAAAGATTGCTTCTCTGACTTTGGCTGATGTTGGGCGAGTGGCTTGTCCTGGTATGGTTTTTAGCTGTCGATTGCCATAAATTCTCATTGGGTTTTAAAATTTAGTTTGGCATAATCTCAGAACATATTCTCCGTTTTTTTAGCGATCGCTATGTAATTGATTTTGCATAAGCATAAGTTCTTATAAGAACTGGCTAGTGGCGATAATTAATATATAAATATGGTGGTTATAAATCTTATTTTTCAAACCATTTGCTATTTTTCTATCCTCGCTCAAAAGTAAAAAAGGTGAGTTAATAATATTAACCCACCTCTTTTAAAATTAATTTCAAAAGACTAACTAGCTAGCTTTATACCAGGTAACATCTTTTTCTTTGCTAGACCAGAACATATCGTGGATTTTATGAACTGCATCCATTAGTTCGTTAGCGTGTTGGGAGCTTACTTCTACCTTACAAGCAGAGCAAAGTTTGGCTGCTTTCCAGAAAGTATCATGTAAATCGGGGTATTGTTCTAAATGTTTGGGTTTAAAGTAATCTGTCCACAAAATCAAAAGCTCGTCTTTGGTGATTTGAGCTTGTTCTTCTTTAATGGTAACAAAGCGAGACAAAGTATTATGATATTCAATCATCGCTGACTTGTTACCAATGTCGGGATGCTCTAATTCAAGAATTTTTTTAGTCATCGAAACTACTGCTTCGGCAGCAATACGAGCCGATGCAGGGTCGTAAACGCCACAGGGACCATCGCAGTGTGCGCTAACTTCTGGTGCGGGAAAGAAATTTTTAAATGTAGTAATTAGTTGTTTCAACATAGTTTATTTTTGATGGGGTGTGCAAGCTCGAACCGAGTCGCGCTCGCGTTCGGTCGTAAATGTTTGCATCGGAAAAGAAAAGATTGTATTTTTATATCTTTGTTTTCTTTTCCTATTTAGAGCTTAGTGCGATCGTGTGTTGCTTTGCAAGAAGTATACATTTTTAAGGCGATAAGCCCAGAAGGCTTATGCTTTGCAGTCACATCTATTCTTGACTGGAACTAGCATTAGAAGTAGCGGGAGTAACATTATCTATTACTTCTAGACTGCCATCATCTTTTACTTGCCAGACATCATAACTACCGACAACATCGCCATTACTATCAATATCGACATTACCGCTCGCTCCCTGATAGTTAATATCTTCACCATTACGAACCAACTCCATCGCTTCGCAAGCATCGCTGACTTCCGTACCAGGAGCATTAGCTACTTCAAGAATATTGTTTTTAATTCCTTCACCCGTATTTTCATCGGCAGCTTCGGCAGCTAGCATCATTAAAACTGCGGCATCCCAGTTATGAGGTAAAAAAGCCGTTAATTCTTTACCCGTTTCTTCTTGCCAGAGTTGGGTAAAAGATTCTAGTGCTTGTCCGTTAGCACCAGGAACCGTTCCTAAAGCTCCACTAATAATCGATTTGCCATCTTGGGTTTCACCTACTTGCCTGATAAAATCTTCGGAATACACGCCATCGGTTAGTAATACCGTTACCCCATCAGTCAAACCTTGCTCGTAAGCAGATTTAAGCAATACGCTACCAGTTTCGGCATAAAGTATGGCAGCCACAGCATCGGGATTATTACTAAAAGCAGCTTTAGCTTCAGTATCAAAGGTAGCGGCTTTAGCATCGTAGCGGACTGGTTGGCTTTTATCAGTAATTTTACCGCCCAAACCTTCAAAAGCTTTGACGAACTGTTGCTCGAAACCAACACCGTAGTCATTATTGATTACCACAGTAGAAACATTTGTAAAGCCCTGTTTTTCTGCTAACGCGGCTAGAGCTTGGGCTTGATAGGTATCTGGAGGAGCGGTACGCGCCCAGTAGCCGTTAAAGTCGCCATTACTGGCACGTTCGGTAAATACGGGGCTGGTGCTACCTGGCGAAACCATCATCACGTTATTGCGTACGGCAATATCTACAGCCGCACTAGAAACGCTACTGGCAAAAGCTCCGACTACGCCAGCTACTCTATCTACTTCCGCTAACTGGGTCATCGCCGTACTACCTGCCGTAGGATCGGTTTGACTATCTTGAGTAGTTAGGCTGACAGAACTTTCATTTACTCCACCACACTCATTGATGGTATCTACCGCTAGCTGAACGGCGAGAGGCCAATTTTGCCCAATAGAAGCCAAATCACCAGTTGTAGGGGCTAAAACTCCTAACTTCAAACCATCTCCACTCTCGCCCCCTGCATCGGTTTGACCGCCACTACCCGAATCCCCACTCTGGCAGCTAACCGTCAGGAAACTGGTAGCAACGATCGCCGAAACAGACAAAGCAAATTTGTGGTTGGAGCGATCGCCGTTAAAAATTTTCATATTTCAAATTCCTATTCAATTTAGAGCTATTTTACTCAATTGGAATTTAATATAATGCTTTTGCGCTCTTGTCAACCAACTAATATATGATTTCCTGGCTTTATAAGGTACACTTTGCTCTTGAGAGGCGAGAAACAAGAGGCAAGAGGCAATAAAAATTCTAGCTATTTTTGTTTGATTATTTAACGCTTTCTGGCACAAAGTGCGAGCCATCCAGGATTTTTGTTTCCTTGCTGATTAGCATAATAACCAGGGACGCGATGAAGTTTAAAGTCTTCTGGCTTAAATCCAGCAGACATCGCATAGGTTTGAAAGTCTGGTAGCTTGGAAGAACCTAAATAAGGTTCTGAATTAACCCATACTTCGGTATCTCGAAAATAACGAGAAAATAAGTTGGGCGGCGATAAAAATAACTGACTTTCCAAATGAACCATGATGCCTCCTGGTTTTAATAGTCGATAGCTTTCAGCGAACACTTGTTTCCTGGCACCACAAGGAATTTCGTGTAGCAAGATATGACTGACAACTAGATCGAAAGAACTATCTTTAAAATCTGTTTTTTCGGCATTTTGTTGGGCAAAATAAACTTTTTTACTTAAAGCTTTGGCTCTGGCACTAGCGTATCTTAATAAAGATGCTCCTAAGTCTATTCCCCACACCTCGGCATTGGGATATTCTGAAGCATAAGGCAGAGTGCTATGACCGACCGAACAACCCAGATCTAAAATCTTTTGTGGGGTAAATTCGGGATAATAATTACGCAGAACATTGTTTATTAACGTGTAGCCCAATTCATCATTTAGACCGCCAAACCATCCCTGTCCGTAGAGAAATACGCCGTGGTCGTAAATCGCTCCCGTCCAAAAATCAGCTTCATCTAAGCTTTGTAAATAGCCTCCAGGCATCCGATGAATATCGACTTTTGATTGATAGCGGGGATAGACAAATTTTGAATCTAATTCTACTCTCCCCTTTTCTTCGAGCTTTTGATAGCTTTTAAATTCCTTTTCCAATCTCTGGCGATCGCTTTCAAGCTCGCTAGTAGCTTGTTGCCAAAGACGATCTTGCAACTCGCTACGGCGTTGGTGTGCTGCCTGGATTTCTGGAGTTGCGTCTAATTCTTTACGAATATGACGATAAACTGATTCGGAATTTTGAGACTCGGAATATTTAGCCTCTAATTCTTCAATTTTATTTTTAAGTAATAGAAAAAAATCTCGACGAAAGTTTTTAGTTTCGCTAGCCAAAGCTAAATCTGCTTCGGGCGAATGAGCTTGAGGAATCAGAGGATGTATGGTTTGAGGATAAAGAAAGACCATGATTTTAAATTGAGTGCCTTAAACTCTCTAATTATTATTTTAGTAGGTAAGAAATTTAGCGCGTTTTGTTGGTAACGAGCGATTTAATTAAGATTTTTTTGCTATCTTCTGGCAAGATCGACTGAAATTTGGATTTGTCACCCAGCTAAATGAACGAGCGAATAATTTCTGTACTCGGATTAATAGTTTTTGTCGGATGCGCTTATTTGCTTTCTGTCAATCGCCGAGCAATTAACTGGTCTACAGTACTTTGGGGAATAGGTTTGCAGTTAATTTTAGCGGTTTTTATTCTTAAAACGGCGATCGGACTAACTATCTTTAAATTTTTAGGCGATCGCGCCCAACAGTTTCTCGATTTTTCCGATTCGGGCGCGAGATTCGTCTTTGGCGATGGTTTTGAGGAACACTTTATTGCTTTTAAGGTTTTACCGACAATTATCTTTTTTTCGGCTTTTATTTCTTTGCTCTATCACTACCAAATATTACCAAAAGTCGTCGCTGCTTTAGGCTGGGTGATGATGCGAACCATGAAAACTTCGGGCGCAGAGTCTTTAAGCTGTGCGGCTAATATTTTTGTCGGACAGACAGAAGCACCATTGATGGTCAAGCCCTACTTACCCACACTAACTATGTCAGAACTTCATGCAGTGATGACTGGCGGTTTTGCCACCATTGCAGGAGGGGTAATGGCGGCATATATTTCTTTTGGCATACCTGCCGAACATTTAATTGCAGCTTCGGTAATGTCTGCACCAGCAGCGTTAGCTATGGCAAAAATCTTTTATCCAGAAACAGATAAACCTCTTACTACAGACAAAATAAAAGTCAAAACCAAACAAACTTATACTAATGCGATCGATGCAGTTACTATCGGCGCGCTAGATGGCTTAAAACTAGCTTTTAATGTCGGGGCAATGTTAATCGCCTTTTTAGGACTGCTAGCTTTGATTAACGCGATTTTAGGCTGGTTGGGAATGCAATTGGGATTGCCACAGTTATCTTTGGAATGGATTTTGTCTTATTTGATGTTTCCCGTAGCTTGGTTGATGGGCATACCTATAGCTGACTGTCTGTCAATAGGAAGCGTGTTGGGAAAAAAAGTCATTCTCAATGAGTTTATCGCTTATTTAGATTTAAAAGAGCTAATGCCGACTATTTCTCCAAGAGCTACGATTATTACTACCTACGCTTTATGTGGCTTTTCCAATCTCGGTTCGATTGGCATTCAAATTGGAGGTCTTAGCGCGATCGCGCCCAGGCGACAGCAGGATTTGGCAGTTTTAGGATTGAGAGCAATGATTGCAGGTTCTTTTGCCTGTTTTATGACAGCTTGTGTTACGGGGATACTATTGTAATCTAGCGGTAGATGTTTCTATTAGACAATTGGATAATTAAAAGAAAGTTATTAGCAATTAGTGGATGAATAAGCCAAAGACCAGCAGTAATAAGTTTTGGCAACACTTAAACAATAGTCAGTTAGTTCGCTATCTGTTGTTATTTGGGTTGGCTTGGGCGATCGCCGAGCTAATAGCCTATTTTGAAACTGTATTAATAATTTTTATCTTTGCGACAATTGTGGCATTTTTGCTCGATTACCCGGTTAGCCGAGTGTCACGCTTCATGCCCCGATGGTTAGCAGTTATTCTAGTCTTTTTGCTGGCACTGGTCATTTTAGGCACTTTAATGGCAACTCTGGGATTGACGATGGTTTCTCAGATACGGCAACTACTAGAACAGGCTCCCGAACTCTCGTCTAATGCACTCGAATTTCTCAATAACCTACCTTTTTTACAAAATAATGAGATCGATCTTAATGCTTTCGAGGCACAGTTACGCGAAAAAGCACTTGGTTTGATTGGTAAGGGACTGGCTGGAATTCAAAACGTACTGGTTAGCCTGCTAGATTTGGTTTTGATTGCTGTGGTTGCTTTTTTTATGCTGCTGGATGGTAAGCCGTTATGGAACTTTGCCCTCAGCCTTTTTCCCGCCCATTTACGTGAAGATTTAACAGTGGCAATTTCTAAAAACTTTCTGGGGTTTTTCTGGGGTAGATTGCTACTGTCAATTTTCTTCGCCCTGTCTGCATTTTTGGTATTTGTTTTACTAGGCATTCCCTATGCTGTGGCATTAGCTGCGATCGCAGGAGTCTTCGATCTAATTCCTGGTATTGGAGCAACATTGGGCATTGGCTTGATTTGTCTGATTATCTTACCCCAGGGAATTTTGCTCGGTTTCAAAGTATTAATTAGCTGCATCTTACTACAGCAAGTAGAGGAAAATTTGCTCATGCCCAGAATTATGCAAGGTTGCATTCAAATGAATCCAGTAGTAATGTTTTTGGCATTGCTAGTAGGTGCTAGAGTTGCTGGATTGATTGGTGTATTTCTTTCCATTCCTTTAGCAGGGATTTTAATTAGTCTTTTTAATGTAGATGAAATACGTGGCAAAACCTAAAGTAGGGAGAATTTATATAACTACTTTCTAGCTATTGCGATCGGGCATCGGTCTTCCTTTGGTTTCTGGCAAACTCGGATTGGGTTTATAGGGCATAGGGATATACTGTACTGAAGGTCTACCACCTGAAGGTTGGGGATATAGTTCCATCAGGCTGTAGATAAATTTAGGCAAGCCTACAGTTATTGGCAAACCAATTTCGCTAGCTTCTTCTGCTGGAATGGGGCAGTCGTGGGTAATTTTTCCCGTTGTTAATAACTCGATAATTCCTTCAACGTTTTCGGGAGCAATTTTTGGCTGGGGAATTTCATCTTTAAGTAAGGTACGTACAAAACGCTGTACTTGAGCGATCGCCTTTTGCGAAAGATCTGCCATAATCAAGGTTTGGTCATCGATTTTTTCAATCGGTTTTTGCTTTAACACCTGCAAAATACTTGCTGCTGCCTATTACCCAGTTGAGGATCTACAGGACCAAGTACGGCATTTTCGTCCATGATAATTTCATCTGCTGCCAAAGCTAACATTGTTCCACCACTCATTGCATAGTGGGGTACGAATACCGTTACCTTAGCTCGATGGCGGATTAAAGCCCTGGCAATTTGTTCGGTTGCTAGAACCAAACCGCCAGGCGTATGCAAGATTAAATCGATGGGAGTATCTGGAGGAGTAAGCCTTATGGCTCGCAAGACTTGCTCTGAATCTTCAATGGAGATATAGCGTGAGAGGGGAATACCTAGTAAACTAATAGACTCTTGACGATGAATCAATAAAATAACTCGACTTTTTCGCTGTCTTTCTAATTCTCTAATTGCCTGTATGCGTTGAGCTTCGATGCGGCGACGTTGCCAAACTGGTTGCAAAGAAGAAATAGCCAGAAAAACCCAGAAAAGATCGAAAAAGTTAAAGTTCATAGTTACAACCAGGTAAATTATCGAATATACCCCGTCTATTGTTTCAGTTTTTGGAACTTTGAAGATCTATCTTGAGTTGTCATGTGCATTGCCTGTTGATAGGTTCTAGTAAGACGATAAGTACATACAGCCATGTTTAAAAAATACATTGGTTCTCAATCGTATGAGGGACAGGGGTTGTTTAAGCAGGGGAGCAGGGTGCAGGATGCAGGGGGATTTTTGTCCGACTAATTTACCCCTGCTCTCAAGCGAAGCGATACTTCATTTCCTTAAAGGACGAAGCAAGGTTCCAATTCTCTGCTAAATTATCGCTAGTTTACACAACCAAAATTGTCAGAGTGCAGTTTAGTACGCCACTGCCTCTAGACTGTTGAACCACGTTAGTATCTACACCTGAAAGCCTGACTTCAATTTCAGATGAATTAGGAGAATACTGGGCTGAAATTTCAATAACGTTAGTGCCAATTGATAAATAGGGTGAGAGATTAAGATGTGAACGATTGCTGTTTAACTGAGCGACTGCTTTACCGTTTACTGTAACAGTACCGTTGAGACTAGCGGCTGAAGTATTTACATTGAGATTATAAGGGTAGTTGATATTAGCTGCATCGAGATTAACAAAAGCTTGCTGAGAAGCAGTGCCGCTAGACGAACTCGAACTGCTAGAACTTCGAGTGTACTGTCCGCTGCTTACAGCACTAAAGCTGCTCGTCCGTTGTTTATTAGTAAAACGAAAGTCTTTCATGTTGGTTAACTCCAATAATTAGCAAGTTGTTTGCGCCTTGACTTAAAAGTATCGAGCGTATTGTAAGCTGTTTTAATTTTTCTATAATGCTTAGTTTTACTTTATTCTTCGATACTACTAGTTATGAAGTTTGAATACTACTAGTTTTAACCAACTGCAACGTAAACAAAACTCTAGCAGCTAAGAATCTACTGAAAGTTGCCTTTAACTACATCAAACTGAAACATAAAAATAGCCACAATCAGTAGAATTAGAATAATTGTCCAAAAAGTAGTTACGATTCCAGTTATTTTGCCTGCCTGAAATTTTTGCCACCACTTCTGTGGACGAATATCCCGCAGCCAAAAGGTAGCGATCGCGGCTAAGTTGAGACAAGCAATATTAGTTAGTACCAAAACAGCAGTTTCTACAGCAGGTTGCCACAGTTGAGAACCAATTAGCATCCCCAAAGCTACCAAAGGAGGTAATAATGCCACCGAAACCATTACTCCTACTACCGCGCTTTGTTCTCCCACCGTTAGCGAAATAGCACCAGCCGCTCCCGAAGCAAAAGCTAATACGACATCGGAAAAGTTTACACTAGTTCTAATGGCAATTTCTTGCATACATAGATTGACTGGCACCAGGATGCCCAAACAGATTGAAAGTAATAAAGATAGAAAAATTTCTGTCAGACCTACTTTAACGGTTTTAATTGCCAGAGATAAATCTCCAAAAGTAGTAGCAACGGCTAGTGCCATATTGGGTTTGAGCAGAGGTGCAATTACCATCGCCCCAATAATTACGACTTCACTCCCTTCTACCAGACCAATAGCTGCGATCGCCGTAGAGAGAATTACTAAAGAAATTTCGGTACTGCAAAGATGAATACTTTCCGCTACTCGGTCGTAAATTTCTTGATTGCGTTTGTCTTTATGGTAAAGGGAATTTTCAGCTGACTCTGAATCATTTTGAATTGGCAAGCTTTCTACTGGCAACAGCAATAGTTGAAAATCTTCCAGGTGAGCAAATTTTTCTTTTAGTTTGCTTGCCACACTCTCAAGCCATTCTTCTTCGAGTAAGATTTGAACTAAAAGTTGCTCTTGTGACTTAAAGATAGATTCCTTCGTCCAGTGAGAATCAGACGAAAGCAGTTGCCGAATATTTTTTTCTTCCGTTAGAGGTAAGAAAACTTCAATTAAGCGTAGAGCCATTAACTTTTTAACCAAATTGTATTAAATGTATTTGGTACGAACATCAGCGATCGCAACTCAATCATAGCCTGAAAGATATTAAATTGAATTTTAGACTGCATTTGGGCGATCGCTCAGTAGACGTTTTAGGTATTGTAAAATTCCAAAGCCAAAAACAATCGAAATCGCACAAATTAACCAAAAATAGTTGATAAATCGATCGTGGTCTAAAGCCCAACCACCGAGAGGAGGTCCGATAAAATAACCAATTGCCCAACATTGAGAATTAAGAGAAAAATAAACGCCTCGCAAAGATTCTGGTGCTAAATCGGCAACTAAAGCCGAAGCCGATGGCGTATAGCTAGTCATGCCTAAAGACATCACCCCCAAAGTCAAAACTGCCCAAACTATAGTCCAGTCTTTTACGACTCCCGTTACCATGACTAAAATAAATCCTACGCCCCAGAATACCAAAGACAACATCAACCCGCGAATGCGAGTCAGTCGATTGAGTAGTCTTGCCATTGGTAGCTGACAAATAGCAGCAAAGACAATATGCCAGGTAAATAAACCGCTAATAGCCTGTTCGGAAAAGCCAACAGTTTCTCCCATTTGGACAAAGTTTTTGAAATAAAGCGGAATGGTGCTTTGAACCTGAGAGAGATAGGTCGTAAACAGAATACTGACGAGCAGATATACCATTAAGGCGCGATCTCTTAATGCCGCTCCCCAACCACTGCTAGTTTTAGGTTGTTTTTCGTCAAATTTATAGGTTTCGACAATGGCAAAGTAAATAACGCCAAAAAACACCACAAAAGAAATTCCGTCAATGATAAATAAAGTGCGGTAACTACCCGAATTAGCAATTAATGCTCCTCCTAAAACCACACCTAAGCCCAAACCCAAGCTATCGGCAAGTCTGGTAATACCAAAGGCTTCATTGCGCTGTTCTTTAGTAGTTAGATCGATAATTGCGGCTTCGGTAGCAGGCCAGTACATCCCAACTCCAAAACCCATAAGTAAATTGCCGATAACCAACATGGGAAAATTGCCAGCAGCAGCCAAAAAGACATCGGCTAAAGCCGAAACAGCGGCAGCAGCCAACAAAATCCCCCTACGACCCCATCGAGGTGAATCTGCACCTTGTCCGCCTAAAAAACGTCCTACCACTCCCGAAACCGAACCGCTACCAATAGCAACACCGACTAAAGTTGCCGAAATTCCTACTTGATTGACAAAAAATATTGGTGCGTAAAACAGGGTAAATCCAGTGCCAATTTCTAGCAGCAACCTCCCAGTAGCTAAAATCCAAACTTGGCGATCGAAATTAGGTAAACGAAATTGAGATTTAAACATTAATCATCGGCAACAGAAGCTTTTACAGCGAGGTTCTTATTAGATAAGTACAAATTTCGATCGAGTAATAATCGTTAAAATTTCTAGAGCTTAGTGCTCGGTTGCTAGTGCCTTACCAATCCAAAGTTTACCTAATGTGACTGATAAATGCTGTTTGAGTTGACAAAAAAAAGCTTCGGTTGACAAACCGAAGGCAGAGTTCAGGAGAAATCGATTGTTAAATGAGTTGTCAGCAAAACTACTTACTGTTGCAGACAGAGATAAAAATTACGCTATATTTAGCAAGCCTATATATTTAGATTGGCTGGCGTTTTTTAACTTATGTAAATTAGTGTAACAAAAAATTTACATAACGACAACTACAAAAATTGGGGGCAATAACTAAAATGCCCCCACAAGAGTGAAACTATTTAACTATTATCCCGAACTATTACTGCCATTTTTCAGCGACTAATTCTGCCAAATCGACAACTCGTTGCGAGTAACCCCACTCATTGTCATACCAGGCAATAACTTTAACCATGTCACCGTCCATAACCATAGTTAACGAACCATCGACAGTTGAAGAAACATCAGTTTTACGAAAATCGCTAGATACCAACTCTTTGTCAGTAAAACCTAAAATACCTTTCATTTCGCCTTCAGCAGCAGCTCTTAATGCACCGTTAACTTCTTCGGTAATAGTCTTTTTCTCAACTTGAGCGACGAGATCGACAACCGAGACGTTAGGAGTAGGTACGCGCAAAGCAATACCATTTAACTTACCTTTGAGTTCTGGTATTACTAATGCTACTGCTTTAGCTGCACCAGTAGAGGTGGGAACGATATTAATTGCCGCAGCTCTAGCACGACGAATATCGCGATGGCTGGCATCGAGAATACGTTGGTCGCCTGTATAGCTGTGCGTAGTAGTCATCGACCCTTTGATAATGCCAAATTTATCATGGATGACTTTAGCTACAGGGGCAAGACAGTTAGTCGTACAGCTAGCGTTACTGAGAACATCAAATTCACCAGGTTTGTAATCTTTGTCATTGACCCCCATAACATAAGTGCCAATTTTACCTCCTTTTCCAGGAGCGGTAATGATTACTTTCTTGGCACCAGCCTGTAAATGTTTGCCCGCACCTGCTTCATCACGAAAAACGCCAGTAGATTCGATGACGATGTCAATATCCCATTCTTTCCAAGGTAAATTTAAAGGATTGCGGTCTGATACACATTTAATAGTTTTGCCGTTGACAATTAAAGAATTTGCATCGGCTTCAATATCAGCATCGCAAATGCCCAACATTGAATCGTATTTCAATAGATGAGCATTAGTATCGGGATCGGAAGTATCGTTAATTCCTATTACCTCTAGGTTACTACTGTCTCTGCTCAACCAGCATCTTAAAAAATTACGTCCAATACGTCCGAAACCGTTAATTGCTACTCTAACCACTACTTATTGCCCTCTAATTCTGTAGGTTAATTGATTAATACATACTTAATAAGACTAATAATATCGTAAAGCACGAACATTTCATGAGGTTAATTGCAACCGATTGGATGAATAAAACTTTTTTGAGAAGTAAAACTAAGGTTAGTGAAGAAAGCCAAAAAACTGTCGAATTTCAAACCGATCTCGCACCTAGAGGAATTTTCGGAAACGACCAGCAAGAGTATGTTTCCTCTTATTACCGAATCAAAGATTCTGTGAGGTTTTAAAAAGCTCGGATGCTAGCCTTTGTAACCGAACTTCAACCTTAAAAAAATATATCTCGTATTTTTTTAAGAAACGTTAATTAAGCTCTAAATGGCATCTTTTAAAAGCTAGAGATGCGATCGCGCCACATTTTAGTTGTTTATCAATTCAAATCATTAATTTGGGTATTTATAACTGCTTGTTTTTAACTAACTCTAAAAAATTATTGCTATCATAGCCCGTATTGTCGAGCAGCAATGCCGCAGCCATAAGTTCACATCGTGTGTGTTACGCAAGGAGAATAGAGAGTGTCAAAAGTAGATCTGACAGGCAGACCGTTTCATTTTATTGGAATTGGCGGCATAGGAATGTCGGCATTGGCTTATGTTGTTGCTCGACGCAAGCTGCCAGTATCGGGTTCTGACCTCAAAGAAAGCCACATTACCCAACGTCTTCAGTCTTTGGGCGTAAATATTTTTAATCGTCAAGAAGCCAAAAATATACAATTTTTTAGCGATCGCTTTAAGGAACGTCTGCCCATATCGACACACGCAGCTAACTCAGGCGAAGAATTAGTCACAAGGTATAGTGTTGCAGCTAAAGATGCAGCAGATTTTTTACCACAAGTTATTTGTTCTACGGCGATCGCTAAAACCAATCCCGAATATCGCGCAGCAGTAGAATTAGGCTGTCCGATTTTTCATCGCTCCGATTTATTGGCAGCATCGATCGACGAATATGAAAGTATTGCCGTTTCGGGAACGCACGGTAAAACTACCACCAGCAGTATGATTGGCTATATGCTATTGGAAACAGATTTAGACCCCACAATTATTGTTGGCGGCGAGGTAGATGCCTGGCAGGGTAACGCTCGCGTAGGTAATAGCAACTATTTGGTAGCCGAAGCAGACGAATCTGATGGCTCTTTAGTCAAACATTCTCCGAATATTGGAGTAATTACCAATATTGAGTTAGATCATCCCGATCGCTATAAAGATATTAGAGAAGTCGTAGATATTTTTCAGATTTTTGCAGGACAGTGTAATACTTTAATTGGCTGTCTCGACGATCGCCTCATTCGCGAAGAATTAGCCATCACTATTAGTTACAGCCTCGACCCAGAACGAGGAGCCGACTATACGGTGACAGAAGTAACTTATGGCGATCGCGGTAGTAAAGCTAAAGTTTGGGAACGGGGTGTTTGTCTGGGAGAATTGCAGCTACAGCTACTCGGCAAACACAATCTAAGTAACGCTCTAGCAGCAGTAGCAGTAGGCAGAAAGCTGGGTTTGGAATTTGGTGCAATTGCTAAGGCTCTAGCTGGTTTTGGCGGCACTAAACGACGGTTCGAGCATCGCGGGGAAGCTGGCGGCATCACCTTTATCGATGACTACGCTCACCATCCAAGTGAAATTGAAGTTACTCTAGCAGCAGCACGTTTGAGAGTAGAAGGAGACAATAATTTTAAAAGAGTTGTGGCGATTTTTCAGCCCCATCGCTATACTCGTACGGAAACTTTTCTTCAGGAATTTGCGACTGTTTTTAGTGATGCCGACCTAGTAGTAATTACCGATATATATAGTGCGGGAGAAACTAACGTTAACGGCATCAGTGGTAAAGACTTAGTAGCAGAGATTGCCAAAAATCATCAACAAGTTTACTATCACGACGATCTGGCAACTTTAGATAAGTTTCTCAACAGCGAGATTTTACGGTCGGGAGATTTGGCAATGTTTCTGGGAGCGGGAAATCTCAATCAAATCATACCTAAAGCGATCGAGATAATAAACGATGAACGATGAAAGATGTCTAATACAAGCTGGCGTATCTCTAGCACCCCAAACTTCCTATAAAGTTGGTGGCAGTGCCGAGTGGTATGTAGCACCGAGAAACTGGGACGAACTTGCCGCTAGCTTTGAATGGTATCTCAAGCAGGATTTACCCCTAACTCTACTGGGTGCGGGATCGAATTTACTGATTAGCGATCGCGGCATTGCTGGGTTGACTATTTCTACTCGCAACCTGCGCGGCTATGAGTTCGATCCCGAAACGGGTTTGCTAACTGCAGAAGGGGGAGAGGCGATCGCCAAACTGGCTTGGAAAGCTGCCAAAAGAGGTTTAAAGGGGCTGGAGTGGGCAGTGGGTATTCCAGGTACTGTAGGCGGCGGAGTAGTGATGAATGCAGGGGCGCATCAACAGTGCATGGCAGACATTTTGGTCAGTGCAACTGTGTTATCTCCCGACGGAACTATAGAAGAATTAAAACCTGAAGATTTGGCTTATGCCTATCGTACTTCTAACCTGCAAGGAGATAACCGACTGGTAGTTAAAGCCACCATGCAGCTAGAGCCAGGCTTTAGCAAGCAAGAAATATCGGCGATATCTCAGCAAAACTGGACGCAGCGTAAAACCACCCAGCCCTATCATCTTCCTAGCTGTGGTAGCGTATTTCGTAACCCTCAGCCCCGCGCTGCTGGCTGGCTGATCGAGCAGCTTGGCTTAAAAGGCTATAAAATTGGCGATGCTCAAATCGCTCAGCGCCACGCCAACTTTATTCTTAACTGCGGCGCGGCTAAAGCAGTTGATGTATTTAACCTGATTCGTTACGCTCAAGAGAAAGTAGAAGCTCATTGGTCGGTAACTTTAGAGCCAGAAGTTAGACTAATAGGGGAATTTTAGGCGAGTCTATTTTATAGTAAAATTGTCCGCTCTAATTAATTTTGTAGTTAACACAATAGAATAAATAATCAACATGGTAGGAAAAGGATTTGGTCCACTCGGAAAAATGAAAGAACTTGCCAACGCTTTTCAAAAAGCGCAGGAAGTTCAAAAGGGAGCGCAGGCACTTCAAGCTGAGTTAGAACAGCTAGAAATTGAAGGTACTAGCGCAGACGGCTTAGTTAAGGTAGTAATGAGCGGTAACCAGGAACCCCGTCGCGTAGAAATTTCTCCCGATGCTATGGGTCAAGGTGCGGAAACTCTGTCCGAATCTGTCTCCACAGCAATGAAAGATGCTTACGACAAATCTACAGAAATGATGCGATCGCGCATGGAAGAACTTACCAGCGGTTTAAATCTTCCTGGAATGTAGAACAAAAGGTAAAAGGTAAAAGGTAAAAGGTAAAAAAGAATATTTTAAAATTCTGATCCTTTATCCCTTACCCTTTACCCTTCAAAACCTTTTTGCTTCACTACACTTTTTATTAGTTGCGATTCCAGGTAGTTACGCCGCCTGGTTTATCAATAAGCGTAATTCCCTGTGCCTGTAGTTCGTCTCTAAGGCGATCGCTCTCGGCATAGTTTTTGGCTTTTCTGGCTTCGTGACGCTGTTGAATTAACGCTTCAATTTCTGCATCGCTCATGCCGCCCGTAACCTCTTGACTGTCTGCTTCTAGTTTGGCTTTAAAGCCCAAAACCTCGGCAAGCTCTACTAAAGTGCGCCACTGAGTTGCTAATTCCTCAGCAGCAGTTAAGATTTCTCCCTGATGAACTAAAATATTACCTTCTTTAGCCAATTTTTTAGCGATTTCAAACAGAACTGCCAAACCACCAGCAAAGTTAAAATCGTCATTTACCGCTTCTCTAAAGCGATTTATCAGAGTTTCGTCGGTTTTTTCTGGTAAAGTAGCAAAACCCAATTGTTTGCCAAAGCGATCGCCAAATAACAATCCTTCTTTGAGAGTGTGCCAACCGTTAGTAGCTGCCGTTAATGCCTCATCTGTAAAATCAATCGGTTTGCGATGCTGTGCCTGTAAAATAAATAACCGCACCGCCATCGATTCTACTGGACGGTCTAATAAATCTCGAATAGTCGTAAAATTACCCAACGACTTAGACATCTTTTCGCCGCCTACCTTGACCATGCCGTTATGCAGCCAATATTTAGCTAATGGCTTGCCCGTTACCGCTTCAGATTGAGCAATTTCATTTTCGTGATGGGGAAATACTAAATCGCTACCGCCAACGTGTAGGTCAATTGTCTCTCCTAGCCTTTCTCTGACCATTGCCGAACATTCAATGTGCCAACCAGGGCGACCTTTACCCCAAGGAGATTCCCAGGAAGGTTCTCCCTCTTTCGCCCCTTTCCACAGCGCAAAATCAAACGGATCGCGTTTTTTGACAGCTTCGGTGTCTTCTACCGCCACTCTGCCACTAGCACCAGCCTGAAGATCTTCCAGCTTGCGTCCCGATAGCTTACCGTAGGTAGGAAATTGACGCACCGCATAGTAAACATCTCCTGCCGTTGGATAGGCAAAGCCTTTTTGTTCCAGTTCGTAAACCAAACGTTTGATGCCGTCTAGGGTATGAGTGGCGCGGGGATAGGCATCGGCTTGACCCACTCCCAACCGTTCCATATCTTCAAAATACGCCTCGATAAAGCGTTCTGAAACGGCTTCCATCGAAGTACCTTCCTGTCTGGCGCGATTGAGAATCTTATCGTCAATATCGGTAAAATTTTGAATATACTGCACCTCGTAGCCCCACCACTGTAAATAGCGGCGCACTACATCCCAAACCAAACAAGTGCGTGCATGACCTAAATGGCAGTAGTCATAGACTGTTATTCCACAACAATACATCCGTACCCGATTGGGTTCGATAGTTTCAAAAGCTTCCTTGTTACGAGTAAGGGTATTGTAAACAGTTAAAGACATGAGGATGTATTGATGTTATTGCAGACACGCAAATTATATAGCAATTCACGGTTTAATTAGATGTCTGGCTACTTTCGACTTTCCTAAAGATGCCATACTTCTCCATGTCCGCGACGACGGCTCAAAATTGCTTCGGCGCAGCGTAGAGAATTGCTTGGTGCTTCGATCGCAATTAAATATTTACCTCGCTGAAATAACCGCTGAAAAAACTGCCAGCTTTTGTCTGAAGAGTTAAAAAAATGCTTATTAAAGCGATCGCAAGTACGCAAACCTTTTAGCCAACTATATTGCCAACAGTTTTGAGAAATAAGCGTAATCCACTTTAAGGGAAAACCCGCATCTTGCAAATCTTGCAAAGCCACTTTAGCATCGCGATGGTGAAGAAACACACCTACGGTACGACTGTTGTTTTTGGCAATAACGTTATTAGCAAATGTACGATTGACTCGGTTTTCTGTTCCTAAAGCTGGAGTTATCATTGTTTGTGCATATTATATTTATTAAACTTATGTTTTAATCTAGCGACAGAATTTGTCATTGAGATGACAAAGTTATGAAATTGTTGTCTTATGTCATTTTGTCAAGAATAGATATTACTCTAAAACCTTAAACTAGACACAAAAAGATCGCTTCTAACGATTATTGTTTTCTTAAGCTGTTTGCTATTTGCCAACATCCGTATATACCGACAATAAACATTCCTTCTGCAAAGATTTTTATCGAATCTTCGATCGCGCCAACCCATTGTTGTATCGATAGTTCGAGAGTAGGATCGTCTGTCATCATGGAGATAAACAAGTTGTTGTTACTAAATATATCTAGCATTACCATTGCTAGAGTTAAAACAAATCCCAGCTTGAAAAAAATAAATGATGGCTGAAAAATTTTAAGGTTTCGCCATTGAAAAGCCACAAAAATTGTTAAGAAAACTAAATATCCTCCAACAATAAAATCATCTGCCAAATCCGTTAACTTTGTTTCTTCGATCGCCAACAGATTATGTAGCCATAAATCTATATGTTCGTGAATTTCAAATATATCGTCTAATGCTAAAAATAATAATCCAATAGAGCTTACTAACCAGAAAAACCTGCTTTTTGCCAACTTTCGTGGAGTTTTAGCTATTCGGAAAATCTGCCAAGCCAAAATAGCAGCGATCGCAAACTGCAAACAGGAAATATAGGTAACGTAACCTTGGCGATCGATTTCGCTAAAGTAAGTCGTCGGCGATCTGTCTAAGATAACTGCTCCTGCAATTGCTATAGTAACAACTAGACTTTCAATGAATAGGGTAATAAATAAGATTTTTTTAGTTGTAAAAATTGAATTATTTCGAGCCATTATTAAGTAAACATTTGCCCTCTTTTTAATTCTTGCCAACACAGATACAAAGCGCGGGGTACATGAAAACACCCCTTCCATTTTCCACCTTTAAGATTTAAGATAACTTCGCCTCGGCGATCGCAATAGCCAAACCACTCCCCATATTCTTTGTCGCTAAAATGCTGCCACGAATAGTCATGTACTCGCTCGAACCACTGCCAGCACTCTTTTCTTTGCGTTAGGTTATAACCCTTTAATAAAGCTACTAAAGTCTCTAAATGCACCCACCAGAGTTTTTGGTTCCACTCCAACTGTTGAGGAGGATGTCCTTTAATATCCATAAAGTAATAGATTCCACCATATTCTTTATCCCAACCAAAATCGAGTATATTTAAGATCGTATCTACAGCTTGGTTAATTAATTGAGTATCGTTACGACGATGGGCAATATCCATCAAAAACCACATCGCCTCGATGCCATGTCCTGGATTGATTAATCTACCGTCAAAACAGTCGAGATGAGAACCATCGGGAGTTACGTTTTCATACAATAAACCCGTTTCGGCATCGAGAAAATCATTCATTACTTCATTTACAGTGCGATCGAGAACGGTTTCTAATTCTTCTCCCGACAGCAACCAATCCATTTCTAAAGTTAAATTGGCTAAAATCATCGGCACTGCCATAGTTTTGAGCGATCGCGTTCCAGGATAGGCTTTGTTGTATTTTCCTTTGGGATTATCCTGACGGCGTAAAACGTTGTGATAAGCCTGTAAAGCCACCTCTTTTGCCCAACTTTCACCCGAAGCTAGGGCATATTTACTAAAAGCCATTGCCGCAAAGCAGTCGGAAAAAACATTGTAGGGTTGCACCAAAGGTTCTCCTTGGCGATTTAAAGCAAAGTACCAGTTACCATCGCTATCTCTACCATGTTTGGCTAAAAACTCAGCACCATGACGGGCAATTGTAAGCCAATCTTCTTTTTGCTCCAAGCAGTTGTAAAATACCGAAAACATCCATACCTGACGATTTTGCAGCCAGATAAATTTATCCGTATCGTAGACATTGCCTTGACGATCTAAACAGCTAAAATAACCACCATAATCCCAATCTACTGAATGCTGCTCCCAAAATGGAATTACATTTTGCAGCAGGGTGTTTTGGTATAGTTCGGCTAGCTGAGGCAAATTTTTATTCATTATCACTAAAACAAATAAATATTTAATTTTTGTAATATGGGCAAGGTACTGCCTTGCCCCCTACGATACTATTTCTACCGCAAGCTTATAGATTTTTCGGCGCGAAAAATTTGATATTTTAGCCAAATAGCTGCTAGCTTGCGATCGCGTCATGCCCTGTTTTAATAGCTGCTCTAATTCGGTAATTAATTCTGCCTCAGTAGCGATCGCAACTTCTGGTATCGCTCCTGCAACCACTAGTGTGTATTCTCCTTTTGGCTGACGACTAGTTTCATAAAGTGCGATCGCTTCATTAATGCTTCCCCGCCAAAATTCTTCGTGAATTTTGGTTAGTTCTCTGGCAATAACGATTTGTCGTTCAATTCCCAAACTAGCGCCTAGATCCTTTAAGGTTTGTTGGAGACGATGGGGTGCTTCGTAAAAAATTGTCGTTCTGGTTTCAGATTGTAGTGCGTCCAACCGCTCTTTTTTGAACTTATTTTTTTGCGGCAAAAAGCCTTCAAACACAAACCTATAAGTAGGCAAACCCGATGCGGCTAAAGCACAAACTGCTGCTGTTACTCCAGGAATGGGAACTACTGTAACTGAATTGGCGATCGCTTCTCTAACAAGTTCGTAACCCGGATCGGAAATACTGGGCATTCCAGCATCGGTAACTAAAGCTATTTTTGCACCTTGTCGAAGACGAGCTAGTAGATTCTCAATTCGGGAGCTATGATTGTGTTCGTAATAGCTAATTTGAGGAGTATCGATTTGTAAATGTTGCAATAATTTGCCAGTTCTACGGGTATCTTCAGCAGCAATGGTATCTACCTGTTGTAAGATGCGTATTGCTCTTAAAGTAATATCTTCTAAATTTCCAATAGGAGTTCCTACTAAGTAAAGTATTCCCGAAGATAAATCTTCCATTATGTCAATTAGTTAATAAAGTAGACATCACATTTGTTTTATCGAGCCAAGCTCCAAAATAATAAATATTTTCGTAAAAAAACTACGACTTTATGACTACTTTATTGTAACTAGATAAACTCTATTTTAATACAGATGAGTGCAAACAATAATTTAGAAAATTTTTTGATTCCTCTGCCACGACAAAAGTTTACAGGTGTTGTAACTGTAGAGACTCAAAAAGATAAACAATGGAAAATGTATTTTTACTTAGGGAAATTTCTCTGGATAGAAGGTGGATATCATCCTAATCGCTTCTGGCAAAAATACATGAGCCAACATTTTTCAGATCTAGATCTAAAACTGATGGTTTTAGATCTAGATCTGTTGTCAAAAAGTAAAAATAATTTAGAACAACTAAAGTATAATTTTTTAGTTTCTTTGGTTCAAAAAAATCATATCAAACCAGAAAAAGCCATAGCTTTAATAACAACTAGAACTCAAGACAGCTTTTTCGATATTATTCAGCAAGAACACAAACAAGAATTACAGTACCAAAAGCAAAATTACTCGGCGCATCAAATACTTAAAAGTGGTTTTAACTTATCTTTAGCGCGAATCGATATAGAGCGCGTAATGTTTGAATCGCAGCAACAGTGGTTGGCGTGGAAATATAAAGGTTTAGCTTCTTGTTCGCCCAATTTAGCTCCTTTACTAACAAATGCTAGAGAATTGGAGGAAAAACTACCAGACATGATTTTTAAAAATATGTCTCGTCTGCTTAACGGAAAACATACCATACGCGATCTAGAACTTAAAATGAATAAAAGTTTACTAGATGTAGCGTGCGGACTAATACCATACTTTTTTAAAGGTTACTTAAAATTTAAAGAAATTCCAGATTTAGCAGAGATAGATATATCCAATTTATTAACTTACAAATTGATGTTTGAAACCTAACAGTATGGTTGACCCTAAAGCTAATTTAAATAATATTCAAGAACCGATAAATTCTGCATCTCCAGAAGCAAAAGCCATAATAGAGCGAGTGCTAAAACTAGAAAAAGATAAACTATATTTAAAAACACCAAGAAATATAAACGAAGATATTTTAAAAATTATCAAACAAGTAGTTCGATGAAGCTAAAATCTTTACAGCTATGTAATTTCAGGCAATTTTATGGTAGAACACCAGTAATCAAATTTGCTAGTGGAGAACAGAACACTACCGCAATCTATGGCAATAACGGTGCGGGAAAAACTAGTATTTTAAATGCTTTTACCTGGATACTATATGAAAGATTTACGGCAGCTTTTGCTTCTCCTGAGCTACTAATCAATCAGCGTGCGATTAATGAAGCTAAAGTCGGTACGGCAGTTGAATGCTGGGTAGAGCTTCAGTTCGAGCGCGATCGCAAGCTGTATCAAGTCAAACGTAAGTGTTACGCAACTAAAGAATTAGATAGCGTTCGCTATAGTTCCACAAAATTATTTATGTTGGTGGCAGCTGATGATGGACGCTGGTATCCACCATTAGAAGCACCAGAAGAAATTATTGAAAGTATTTTACCTGCTAGTTTGCATCAGTACTTCTTTTTTGATGGCGAGCGCATCGACCGCTTTTTTCGTGGCGAGAGAGACAATAATATCGCCGATGATACCAAAGAGTTGCTAGGGGTTAAAGTTTTAGATCGAGCCATAGAGCATTTAAAAACTGCCAAACGAACTTTACAAGAAGAACTGCAACTTCTCGGCGATCCAGCTATCAAACAGCTATTACAGGCACAAATGGAAGCAGAAACTCAAAGCGATCGTCTAACGCAGCGACAGGCAGAAATTAGTAGAGAAATTACCAGTTTAGAATCGCGCAAAAAGCAAATTTCAGCCAGTTTATTAGAGTCGAGTGGTGCCGATAAACTACAGCAGTTAAGAGCTAAGTTAATCGAACAAGAACAAACGGTTAAAAATAGTCTAGTTAAAACTAAATCAGATTTAAAAAAGACTATCTCTCAAGCTGGCTATACAGTTTATCTAGAAACTATCAACGCTAATTTCTTGCAGTTAGTTGGCAATTTGCGCGATCGCAGACTACTATCTACAGGCATCAAACGAGAATTTGTCGCTCGCTTACTTACCGAAGGACGCTGTATCTGCGGTGAGAAACTAGAACCCCAGACTACTTCCTATCAGCAAGTTAGTTCTTGGCTCGATAAAGTCGATCTTCAAGAAATAGAAGCAGCAGCGATGCGTTTGGAAATGCAGGTCGAACGTTCTCTAGCAAACTCTGTCGAGTTTTGGCAACAAGTAGATTTGCATCAAGCAAAAACAAACGATTTATATCGGCAGCTCAACGAATTAGAAACCGAACTGGAAAAAACTACCAAAAAACTCAAAAATTTCCCCGACCGAGATATTCAAAATTTACATTCCGACTTAGAACGAATTGAAGAAAAAATCAAAAGTTTGGTTTTAGAGCAAGGAGAACAAAGGCAGCAGTTAGCGGATATTCGCTACAGCATCGCCAAAAATGTTACCGAAATAGAGCGACAAAAACTTACCGAACATAAGCAAGCTGTAGCCAAAAAGCGCGTTGATGTCACAGTTGAATCTATTGTCAAACTGAATGAAATAAGAAACCGTTTGGAAACTCAATTTCGGTTTTCCTTAGAACAAAAATTAAGAGAAATATTTAGCTTTATTTCTTTTACCCCCTATCTTCCTCGCCTCGACCATAACTATCAGCTGACTTTAATTGAAAATACTTCTGGAGTAGAGGTTACGGTTGCCGCATCTACAGGAGAAAATCAAATTCTGAGCCTTAGTTTTATTGGCGCGATTATCGACCGTGTTAGAGAATGGAGCCAACGCAATACCCTAATGGGACCTGATAGTAGCACTTTTCCTGTAGTTATGGATTCTCCCTTTGGCAGCCTAGATCGCATATATCGCCGACAGGTAGCTAGAGCTATTCCTCAATTAGCAAACCAGTTAGTGGTGTTAGCAACTAAAACACAATGGCAGGGAGAAGTAGAAACCGAGATCGAACAACGAGTTGGACGAGAATATGTTTTAGTTTATAACTCTCCCAAACCAGACTGCGAATTAGATTATCTACAGCTAGGAGATACAAACTATCCTTTAGTAAAACACAGTGAAAATAATTTTGAATATACTGAAATTGTTATGATAAAACGATATAAATAGTGTTTAAAAACAGCGTAGTATTTAAAATTTCAAGCCAAAAACTTTAATTAAAATCATTGCTCGACAATAGGAGAAAATACTGATGTTGATGTTAGATTCCGAACAAGTTGAATATCGTAAAGTTACGGGTTATGTAGATGATCGGGAAAAAACTACATCGGGATTGATTTATCAAGGGAATATTTTTACTTTGGCAAAATCTTTCGATCGCAGCGAATTGCAGCAGGCAATTAAAGAATGTCGAGAAGAATACTTAGATCACGAAGAGCGGACGCTAATTCCTACTTTATTAGTTAAAGATACAAATAGTGTCGGTATTTGGATGCGAGATGACCGTTATCGCATCAGTCAGGAAGCTAATGGAGACGTAGCTACCGCTCAAGAGACTCCTCAAAATGCTGCCAAACTAGACAAAATTAGCGTCAGACAGTTAGCTCTCGAAATGCGAGCCGAAAAAGGTGTCGAGATTAAAACTCGCCGACAAAAATTAAAACTATATCAGCGTTGTTTTGTTGGTAGTGAAGCAGTAGACTGGATCGTTAAAAAGTACGATGTTTCTCGTGCTGATGCTGTCTCGTTAGGACAAAAACTAATCGACAAAAAAATTGCTCATCACATAACAGATGAAGAAAAATTTGAAGATAAGGAATTATACTATCGTTTTTATGAAGATGAAGGTAAAAGTATTTGGACTGATAAAATTGTCTAGTTCTAGGCTTTGGTGGTCTGTCGATATTTAATTGTCGAGCTTTTTTTCAGGCAGGGGAAGCAAGATGTAACAGTGCAGGAGAGATCGTAGTCTAATTTTAACTCTCTTCCTTAGTCCCTGCTCCCAAGCAAAGCAATTGCTCTCTTTGTCAATCGAACGGTAACTTTACCGCTCGGAGACAATCATCGGTCATTGAGAGGTATTTGTCGGTTTGAGGAACCAAATTATTTAAAAGATCGGCCAAACGTTCTCTTTGTTCGAGAGATAGCTGACGATCTACCTGTGCCTGCTGTAGATTTTGGAGATAGCTACCTAAATAATTATCCAGGTTGGCAAAAAAGTTATTTACCTGCTGCTGTAGGTCTAGTTCTAAATAAGCGTCAATTTTGTTACTAATTGCCTCGATAAACTTTTCGCTAGAGCTATTTATTTCCGATACTAACTCATGAATTGAAACAGTATAGTAATTTTCTTTTTTATAAGGTTTTCTAATTTGCTCTTGGCTATAAAAAGGAACGATACCCAACCAATAGTACCAAGCTCTTTTTCGCACTAGCTTTTCTTCATAACCGCGATCGACCAAACGAGTTTTGGTTTTAACCAACTGTTGTCCTATAGCGATTTCTTCTTCAGATTGCAGAACTGGAGGAGGTAAATCTAAATCGATATTAAAGTTTGTTTGTAGTCTGCTTTTAGCACGATTGATAATTGGTAGAGTTTCTTCGGTCAAAAATTCTGCCAAACTCAAACTCGCTGCTTCAATTTCCAGTTCGGTATTATGACGAACTTTAGACAGCAAAATGTCTAATCTTTGTTTTGCCCAAAGAACTGCTTTTTCAGCAAATTCTGCTGCTTCGGCTTCGGTTTTAAACGATATTACCTCAGCAATTTTATATTCAAAACTAGATTTTAAATTGCTGGATATCCATTTAGGAAACAATTCAAAATTGCCAATGTTACTGAGTAACAATTCTCTGGCTTTAATGTCGGCTTTACCTAAAGAATCGGCACGTTCGTATTCTTCGCGAGTAAAATAGTCTTCTACACTAACCACAGCTTCTTTTTTGAGTTCCTCTAACATTACGGCTAAATTTTGCTGTAGCTTGCTTTTTATCTGTTCGATCTCTCCGAGACGCTGGCGACATGACTCCAAACAAGCAAGATCGTTTTCTAAAGCCTTTACTTCTGTCTGTAGCTTTTCTGTATCCTGAGAAATAGCATTGCTACGAAGTTTGAGATCGTCTCTGATTTCTAGTAAACGATAGCGACTCAAACTCAAAGCTGATATTAAACATTTAGGCGCGGCATTAGTCATCAAAGCAGCGATCGCACCATTAAGAAAAGGAGCAAAGCCAGACTTTTGCCACAGCTTTTTGGCTTTTTTAAAAAGAGTTTGGATGTCTATATCTTCTAGCTCTTCTTCCCAGTCGATGCCAAAAATTTCTTGCGCCAGGGTTTCTACAGACTTGAGGTCTTGTAGTTTGGCTTCGGGACGATGCTTGAGTTCCTGTAAAAACTCCGTAGCGGCAAAGGCTCGAAGTGCCGATACTTCAAAAATGCGATCGCGATCGTCATTTGAGCTTAATTCTAAATCGGCAACAACAAAATCTTTAACTTGTTCTGTGGTCATATCTCCCCTGCGTCGGCAGTCTACTTTATTGACCAAAACATAAAGATTATTTTTGCCAATTGTTTCTATTATTGGCTTTACCTGCCTTTTAATTGCTTCGGCAGCTTGATTATTGAGCTGGGTAAAGTCGAGTACGATTAAAACAATCGAACTGCGGTGCAGTTGTTCTTCCACCACTGCGGTTAACTTAAGATTTTCTCCCGCTTCATTAGGACCTGGAGTATCGATAATAGTCAGATTACCCAGGTTTTTGTTAGTTTCGCTATTCTCCAAACTTAGAAAAGGAGTTTGAATTTGAGGAACGTCTTTAAGTTTGGCGAGTGGTTCGCTTAAAGGATCGATGACGCTATACAAACGAATAACGTGATTGAGATAGTTCAGAGTATTAGAGATTGCATCTCGCCCGACAATTTGCTCGGCAAAAGATAACTGTTCTATAGCTTCAATTTTGGTCAGCAGTTCGATTAAATGGGGATAACGAGCTAATTTTTGCTGAAGCGTCTCAATTCCGAATTGGGCAATTTGTTGCTTAATTGCTAGAAAAAGAGCGTTAAAAACCTCAAGGGTATTGTCACTGAGGTTTAAGATAGGTTGCGTTAATTGCGAATTAAAGGAAATTTCTGTAGGAATTGTGGTCATTGCCGCCGCGCAATTAGGCAATAATTCTTGTCCGACGATCGCATTAATAATGGTTGATTTTCCTGCCTTCATCGGAGCTACAATTGCCATTCTCAACTGTAGTTCTGCTACATTTTGGCTGGCATCACTTATTTGCTGCTCGAACAGTTCGTATTTTTCTTCGGCAGCATCATTAATTAAATTAGCTTGAGTATCTTTAATTAAAGTATTAACGCCAGTTAATACTTTAATTACTTCTCGTTGTAAGTTATCTAACTCAACTAATTCGTTTGAGTTTTGGCAATCCGCTCGTGTATCAACCATTGGGCAGACCAAGTTACTTTTACCTGAGTCTGGCATATGTTTCGGTTAACGAACACCGTAAAAACTCATATTTACAGGCTTTAGGCTTTAAATAGTTAAGGAAAAATTTAGATAAAAGTAATTGGAATTGAGCTAGAAAAAACCAGATCTGGTAATAAATTATGTATTGCTACAGAGCTACTTGATTCTGGTTGTGGTTTGCCAACTAGAATATTGATAGCTTGGTGCTTGTAGGCTAAATCTAATATTGTTTTGTTATTAACATTACTAACAGTAATAAATTGATAGCGAATATCTAGCAATAAATTAGCTGTAAGTTTTTTTAGGTGAGGCAAATCGCGATTACGCTCCGCGTACCGCCAAGGGTGATTGCCATTATTAATAAATAAAACAACTATTTCTCCGTTACTACGTCTGGCTAAGTCGGCAGCAGTAGTTAAAACTTTATTAGTTGTATCAGAACCATCGATCGCCGCTAAAAAAACTGCCCGCGAAGCTACATTTACTTTAGTGGGATCTACCGCATCTTTAGTTAATAACTGCGGTGCAAAAGTAGGGATAGCCCAGGCACCGATAGGGGCAGTAATCAAGATTGACCAAGCGGCGATCGCCAGAATTATCTCTCCTCCTGCTACACCTTGACTGAGGGGAATTGCGCCAATAGCCGCCTGTACCGTTGCTTTAGCCGAGTTCCCTGGTAGTAAGAATAATCTTTCTCGCCAGTTCCAGTTGCTGCCTAAAGTAGACAAATACCAGCCAATGGTGCGTCCGCAAAACAAACCAATTGCCAATAACAATATTCCTTTAACTAAAGTAGCTTCTAAAACCTCTAGTTCGATACTCGCCCCCATTAAAACGAATAAAATAATTTCGGCAGCTACCCAGAGATGATTGAATTCAGTTCGTAGCTGTCTGGCTAGAGGCGGATCGAGTTCGATAATAAAAAAACCCATTGCCATCGTTGCTAAATAACCAGAATACGGTAGTTTTTGCGCCAAAACGATAATCAGTATGGCTAGAGTAGCCACAATTAAAGTTTTTTGCACTACATTTTGCGTCCATCTCTTTTTTGTTGTTACCCAAATAATTATTAGCGCGATCGCCCAACCAATAGCTATGCCCAGAATAATTTGTAAGATAACCTGCAACGGCAGTAACCACACGCTATTATTGCTGGCTGTTCCTCCCGTTAAAAAATTAAGCAACAGGCTAAATAACAGTAAGACTAGAACGTCAGATAAGGCACTTCCAGTTAAAATTACATCGGGAATGCCTTTAGCCACACCCCAACCCAAACTTTTGAGGCGCAACATTCCAGGTACGATTACCGCAGGAGATTCGGCACCGACAACACTACCCAAAAGTAAACCCGTCAGCAGATCGAAGTTAAATAAAAACATTGCGGCAATAGCAATAATAATTCCTTCGGTAAGTGCGGGGAGAAAACCCAGGCGAATTGCTACCGAACCCTGTTTGACTAGCTTGTCTCGATCTAAACCCAGTCCCGCCCGCATTAAAATTACCATGACCGCCAGCGATCGCCAATCTGCTGCCGTATCTAATACTACTGGGGCAATAAAATTACCGAGTTCTGGACCAATAATAATACCCGTCAAAATAGCACCAATCAAAGGCGGTGCGCCAAGTTTGTGCATTAGTTGACCGCTAATGAAGCCCAAAAGCAAAATTAAAGCAATACTGAATAACATAAATAGATATTGGACGGCGATCGATAACTAATTATCAATGAGCAATGAGCAATGAGCAATTATCAATGAGCAATAGGAATTTAACTGCCAAGCGTTCACTGTTCACTGTTCATTATTCATTGTTGAATAGCAATCTTGTGTTTTTAGCTGCTCTTAGTTAATAAACTTTATTGTCAAGAATCATCAAAAACCTCTATTATTGTCAATAAAGAGAATTAATTGAAAGTTAATTGCTATGGCTCACTATACAGCCTCCTCATTAAAATCAGAACTCAACTCTAGAGGATGGCGCATGACCCCTCAGAGAGAGACAATTCTGCACGTATTTCAAAATTTACCTAAAGGCGATCACCTAAGTGCAGAAGAGCTGCATAATTTATTAGACAAACGTGGCGAGGCAATTAGTCTATCTACTATCTATCGCAGCGTTAAATTGATGACGCGCATGGGAATTTTGAGAGAATTAGAACTAGCCGAAGGACACAAGCATTACGAACTAAACCAGCCCTATCCCCACCATCACCATCACGTAGTTTGCATTCAATGTAATAAAACCATCGAGTTTCGAGATGATTCGATTTTAAAACACAGTCTCAAACAGTGTAAAAAAGAAGGATTCGAGCTGATTGACTGCCAATTAACGGTAATGACAATTTGTCCCGAAGCTATTAGAAAAGGATGGCCCTCGGCACTGCCTAGTGATTGGGCTTGTACGCGAGCGATCTCCGAAACCGAAGCACCAGCAGATGCCCAATAACTGATGTTACGTACTCATTAATCTGTGAGGGCAGGGAAAAGCGCACCGCCCTGTCTGAGGTTTCCTCAGACGTAAGGACGAAGCAAGAAGGTTAAGGGGAAAAGAGAAAAGGGAAAAGGATTGATTATTCTTTTTTCATTTCTTATTGAAACTACCGATCTTTCATTATTCTGCGTATCGTCAGTAAGTAACATCAATTCTCCTGCATTTGCAATTTGGGAGAGAGTATACGCTAGCACTAGGCAATCTACTCGCTACTTGCTACTCGCTACTTGCTACTTGCTACTCGCTACTTCCGCGTAGCAGTACTAGGCAGATGTTTCTAACTCGAACTCTAAAGCTTTTTTCTGCATCATCTGAAAAATATTATAAAAACCATTAGCGCGGGAGGGAGTCAGGCTAACTTTCAATCCCGTCTCTTCAATAAAATTGGGCTGAATCTTGATTATGGCTTCTGGTGGTAAGTCGTTTAAGCCTTCAATTAATAATGCCACTAATCCTTTTACCAACTGCGCGTCCGAGTCACCCTGATATTTCACCTTACCCTCATGCAAGGTAGCTGTAATATAAACTTGCGAAACGCACCCCTTTACTTTGTTGGCTGGGGTTTTTTCCGTCTCTGGCATTGGGGGAAGTTTTTTAGCATACCAAAGTAGCTGCTCGTATTTTTGTTTGGGATCGGAGCGGCGTTTGAAGCGAGCGACTATTTTTTCTAACTTAGGTGATAAAGATTTTGAGTCGGATGGCATAAGCTATAAATAACTAGGTGCAAAAAAATTAACATCTAGTTACACTCTATCAAAACTAAGTATACAATTAGAGGCTTTAAAAAAGCCAAAACTTGGTTGAAAAAAAAATTTTGTTATTTAGATAACAACTGTTTGAAGAATCTGTCCCTCAGTCAGATAAACTTGACTTTGAGAGGCAAAGCCAGTTGCGAGGTTTTTATTAGTGAAAAAAGTATTAGGCATTATTCTCGGAGGCGGCGCGGGTACTCGTTTGTATCCTTTAACCAAATTAAGGGCAAAACCAGCAGTACCGTTAGCCGGTAAATATCGTTTAATTGACATACCAATTAGTAACTGTATTAATTCAGAAATTGTCAAAATCTATGTTTTAACTCAGTTCAACTCTGCTTCTCTCAATCGACATCTAAATCGCAGCTATAATTTTTCTGGATTTAGAGAAGGATTTGTAGAAGTATTAGCAGCACAGCAAACAAAAGATAACTCTGGATGGTTTCAGGGAACGGCTGATGCGGTTCGTCAGTATCTCAATGTACTTCAAGACTGGGATGTAGAAGACTGTATTATTCTTTCAGGAGATCATCTCTATCGCATGGACTACAGCAAGTTTATCGATCATCACCGAGAAACTGATGCCGATATCACTCTATCTGTATTGCCAATTGATGAAAAAAGAGCCTCTAGCTTTGGTTTGATGAAAATTGACAATAACGGAAGAATTATCGATTTTTCAGAAAAACCAGAAGGTGAAGCTTTGAAACAGATGCAGGTAGATACCACCGTCTTAGGCTTAGATGCCGAACAAGCTAAAGAGAAACCCTATATTGCATCTATGGGTATCTATGTATTTAAAAAAGATGTTTTAGTTAAGCTACTTGAAAAAAACCCAGAGCAAACAGACTTTGGTAAAGAAATTATTCCCAGCGCCAATAAAAACCATCAAATCAACGCTTTCTTATTTGATGGATATTGGGAAGATATTGGAACTGTTGAATCTTTTTATGAAGCTAATTTGGCTTTGACTATTCAGCCCAAACCGCCCTTTAGCTTTTTTGACGAGCAAGCCCCGATCTACACTCGTTCTCGCTATCTACCTCCTACTAAACTGCTCAACAGTAGCGTTACAGAATCGATGATTGCTGAAGGCTGTATTATAAAAGACTGTCGCATCAACCATTCAGTAATCGGTCTGCGCTCTCGGATAGAATCTAACTGCACTATTGAAGATACTTTAATTATGGGTGCTGATTTTTACGAGTCTTTACCAGAACGCGAAACAACAGTTGAGAACGGACAAATTCCTGTTGGAATTGGTGGAGGCTCGACCATCCGCAAAGCAATTGTCGATAAAAATGCTCGGATCGGGCAGAATGTACAAATTGTTAACAAAGATCGAGTAGAAGATGCTCAAAGAGAAGAAGAAGGTTTTTATATTCGTAGTGGAATTGTAGTTGTTTTGAAAAATGCTACCCTAGCCGACGGTACGGTAATTTAAACTCAAACAGCTAATAGTTCGCTAAATATTCTTTCTGTGGTATGGCAACTCAGTTGCCATACCTTTTATCTTTCTAAAAGAAAGGGTTACACTCTAAAGAAGAAGCTTAATTTTTGGTTGAAGTTAAATTAATTGTCACAGAAACTTTGCTTTTGCAAGCTAAGGTTTCTTGCAACCGCTTCCAAAATTAACTAGAACTTTTAAGGAGAAAACTAAAGCGAATGCCTTCTGCCGAATTTAAAGACTATTACGCTGTTTTGGGAGTAAGTAAAACAGCTAGTAGCAGTGAAATTAAAAAAAAGTTTCGTCAACTCGCTTTAAAATATCATCCCGATCGCAACCCTGGCGATCGCCAAGCAGAAAATAAATTTAAAGAAATTAGCGAAGCTTACGAAGTACTTTCCGATGAGGATAAACGCACCAAGTACGATCGTTTCGGTCAGTATTGGCAGCAGGCAGAACGCGGTGGAACGGCAGGCTGGTCGGGAGCTAGAAATGTAGGCGTTGACGTTAACGGCTTCGACTTTAGCAAGTATGGTAACTTTGAAGAATTTATCAATGAGTTATTAGGTCGTTTTTCAACACCAGAAGGTTCTGGCAGCAGCAGCTACAATTATTCCAGTCGGACTGGCAACACACGAAATGCCTATAGTAATGTTAATATGGGCGATTTCGGCAACTTTGGCAGCACTCGCACTCGCAGTAGTACTCCTGCCAATAGCGAAGCTAATATTACCCTTAGCTTTGCCGAAGCCTTTAGGGGAACGACAAAACGTCTTAACCTGGGTAGCGAAACTGTAGAAGTGCGTATCCCTGCGGGAGTCAAACCAGGTAGCCGTATTCGCCTGCGTGGCAAAGGTCAGACTAATGCTTATACCAAACAAAGAGGCGATCTATATCTCAACGTAGACTTGCAATCCCATTCTTTCTACACGTTTGAAGGGGATAATCTCAGTTGTGAAGTGCCGATCGCTCCAGATGAAGCCGTACTAGGAGCTTCAATCGACGTACCCACTCCCGACGGTATGGTAACAGTAAAAGTACCTGCCGGAATTCGTCCCGGTCAAACCCTGCGGCTTAAAGGCAAGGGTTGGTCTTTACCCAAAGGGGGTAGAAGCGATCAGTTAGTTAAAATCACCATTGCCACTCCCAAACAAGTCAGTAAGGCAGAACGAGAACTTTACGAAAAAATTCGCGCTCTCCGCAGTGAAGAACCTCGTAGCGGTTTTCAAAAGATCGATTTATAAATTTAATACTTTGGATAGATTTTAAACGCAACTTATAAGTAAAATTTAGTGAAAACTACAAACCATACAATGTTGGTATTAAAAAAAGTAAATTTTTATCAGTTTTTAACCGCTTCGCGCTAGCTATAAGCTCTTATTAGCTAATGGCTAACGGCTAAAAGCTTTTTAAAGCGTATTACCTTAATCGCATCCAAGTCGTGGCTCTGCTAAGGAGTTTAATTTTACCGAGGCGATCGCGAATTAATCTGAATCTAGATATAGAATGAGCGAATCCTCTTCCCAGCCAAAACAGCAAAATAACTTTTATATTGTGGCAATTGGAGCTTCTGCTGGAGGAGTACAGGCATTAGAATCATTTTTTAGTAACTTACCCGACCATCCTAATGCCGCTTTTGTAGTCGTGCAGCATCTCTCGCCAGACTTTGAGAGTATGATGAGCGACATACTACAGCGTAAGACCTCGATGCGCGTTAGTACCATCCAAGACGAAGTGGCAATCGAACCTGGACGAGTTTATGTTTTGCCACCCAAAAAACATTTAGTCTTAAGAAATCGTCGCCTGCACTTAATTAAATCTCCCGAATCTTTTGATTATCCCATCGATAAATTTTTTCAATCTTTGGTAGAAGGATGGGGAGAAAAAATAATTGCGATCGTGCTTTCGGGAACTGGTAGCGATGGAACTAAAGGAATAAAAGCAATTAGTAAAATTGGCGGTATCGGTTTGGTACAGTCTCCAGAAACCGCGCAGTTTACCAGTATGCCCAGTAGCGCCATACCTTCTGGTTCGGTAGATGAAATTCTCTCCCCTCAAGAGCTTGCCGAAACCGTATACGAACTGATCCGCTATTCGGAAAACTTTCCCGAAGCTTCACCAGAAGAAGCGGTTTTAATCGATCCAGAACGTCTGCAACAGATTTTAGATATCCTCGCCGAACGGGAAGAAGTTGACTTTTCTCACTACAAAATTAGTACTCTTTCCCGTCGCATTCACCATCGCTGTGCCTTGACCCGCATTTCAAACCTAGAAGAATATATCGCCCTGCTTGAAGATTCAGAAGAAGAGCAAAAACTACTGCGCCAGGACTTATTAATCGGCGCGACTCAATTCTTTCGCGATAAACCAGCTTGGAAATTTTTAGAAGATCGGGTACTGCCTAAGATAATTGAGAACTTAGAACCGCAAGAACAGTTAAGAATTTGGGTTACGGCTTGCGCGAGTGGAGAAGAGGCTTATTCGATGGCGATGTTGGTTGATGAAGCAGTTGCCAAAGTCGATAAGCCAATCAAAGTCAAAATTTTTGCTACCGATATTGATAATAATGCTTTAGAAACAACCGCTAAAGGAGTTTATCCCGACAGCATCAGCAATGATGTCTCTGCCGAACGCCTGGAAAAATACTTTACCTTTAGCGGTAATCGCTTTCAGGTCAAGCGTTTTTTGCGAGAGATGCTAATCGTCGCACCTCACAACCTTACCAAAAATGCGGGTTTTTCTAAAATGAACCTGGTTAGCTGTCGCAACGTGCTGATTTATATGCAGCCTCAGCTACAGCAACAGGTACTGCGCTTGCTCCATTTTGCTCTGGCTCCTCAAGGTGTCTTGTTTTTAGGAAGTTCGGAAACTTTAGGTGATTTGAATGATGAATTTAACTGCTTAGAATCAAAGTGGAAACTATTCCGCAAGCGGCGTGATGTTACTTTTTCTTTAGGACAAATTGCTAGGCGCACTGTAGTTACTCCCATTCAATCTATAACTCGTAACAAATCCAAAAACGATCGCGTAGAGCGGTTGTTAAAAGAAGTATTTAAGTATTGTTTGAGCGACCGCAAAATTACCTGTGTTTTAGTCGATATAGAGAACCAACTGTTGCGAGTGTTTCATAATGCGGCGGGGTTGTTAGAATTTCCTATTGGCGAAGCGATGCTAGACATTACCGAAATCGTCAATCCCAGTCTCAGACTGCCCCTTACTACTGCTCTCTATCGTGCCAAACGCGATCGCGCCTCTGTTCTCTATACGGGAATTAAAATTCGGCGAGATGAAGAAGAACTTACGGTTAGTTTGCGTATAGGTTTTAAGGCAGACGATACCGCTTTAGAAGATTATCTCATCGTCGTCTTAGAAATAGAAGAGCCAGTTGCATCCTCGTCTTCTACTAGAAGATTTGAAGTAGATGAAGAAGCAGCACAACAGCTTACCGAACTAGAATACGAACTGCAACAAACCCGCGAAAACTTGCAGGTAACAATTGAAGAATTAGAAACTACCAATGAAGAACAACAGGCGACTAATGAAGAACTGTTAGCTTCTAACGAAGAACTGCAAAGCACCAACGAGGAATTACAGTCGGTCAATGAAGAACTATATACCGTCAATGCCGAACATCAAAACAAAATTGACGAACTAACCCAACTCAACAATGATATCGATAACTTACTTCGCAGTACCGATATCGGTGTGGTATTTTTAGACCGCCATCTTAATATTCGTAAATTTACTCCTGCGGCAACTCAAGCAATCAATATTAGATCCAAAGATATTGGTCGTCCCATAAGAGATCTGACTAACAATTTAAACTACCCCAATCTTGCAGAAACTTTGCAGCAGGTTATAGACAAAAAAAAGTCATTCCAGCAAGAAGTAAGTATTTCCCAAACAAAAGAGCATTTATTGATGCGGGTCAATGTCTATTTGCAGGAAAATGGGCAGAGCGACGGTGTAGTAGTTACCTTTGTCAAAATTGACGAACTAAAACAGGTAGAAGAAAGACTCCATCAGACAAATTCTCTGTTAGAAAGTTTGTATGCTACTAGTCCTGCTGGTTTGAGCCTCCACGACTCGGAATTAAAATACGTACGCATCAATCAGGCATTAGCTAATATCAATGGTTTTTCTGTAGAAGAACATATCGGTAAAACTACTAGAGAAATTTTACCCGAACTAGCCGATACTATAGAACCAATTTTGCGCCGAGTAATCGAAACCGCTCAACCGAGATGTAATGTCGAGATTTGCGGTAGTACTCTTGCCGAGCCAACAGTAGAACGTTGCTGGAATGCCAGTTACTATCCCGTCGATTTACTCGATGGCAAACGGGGTGTCGGCTCGGTAATCGTAGAAATTACCGATCGCAAACAGGCAGAACAAGCTTTAAGAGATAGTGAAACCAAACTACTAGAAGCCCAAAAACTAGCTCGTATGGGCAGTTGGGAAATGGAAGTTGGCAAACAGTTCGATCTCGCTCTAGCCAGGGCTGTTTGGTCGGCAGAATTGTTTGATATTTATGGTTTAGATCCCAAGCAACCCGTTCCAACTTTTGGAGAATTGCTGGAGCTACATCCACCCGAAGACCGTCAGACAATACGCGAGGCATTCGAGCAGTTACTAGCTAACTGTACTCCCTATAACTTAGATATTCGTTGCGATCGCCCAGATGGAGAAGTACGCTATCTCAACACTATAGGCAGAGCTATTTGTGAGGATAGATCTCGCTCTCAGCCGATAAAGCTTTATGGAACGATAATTGATATTAGCGATCGCAAACAGATCGAAGCCGAATTAGTGCGTCAAAATCGGGCATTAGAAGAAGCGATCGCTGTCGCCCAGGCAGCAGACTCTGCCAATCAGGCAAAGAGCGACTTTTTAGCCAATATGAGTCATGAAATTCGCACCCCCATGAATGCTATTTTAAGCGTCGGACAGCTACTAGAACTTACCGAACTCAATTCCGAACAGCGCGAGTTTTTAAAGACTCTCAAATCTAACGGCAAAAGACTGTTGACATTAATCGATGACATTCTCGATTTGTCTAAAATTGAGGCTAAGGAACTAAAACTGGAAGAGAGCGAATTTGCCCTTCAGTCAGTCATGCAAAATTTGCTCGACTCTTTTAGCCCCCAAGCTGATGCTAAAGGTATTGAGTTAAACGCTAATACTGCTTCGGAGCTACCTCAATATCTCATTGGTGATGAATTTAGATTGCAGCAGGTTTTGGGTAATCTGGTTAACAATGCTCTAAAATTTACAGAACGAGGCAACATTACCATTGAAGTTTACCCGATAAACCATTCTCAGGCAGAAACTTCATCTATTACCGTTGGCTTTAGCGTTAGAGATACAGGCATTGGTATTCCCGAAGGCGATCGCCAAAATCTGTTTCAACCATTTACTCAAGCCGATAGTTCTACCACGCGCAAGTATGGAGGCACTGGTTTGGGATTGACTATTTGTCGGCGGATCGTGGAATTGATGAACGGTAAAATTGGTTTGGAAAGTACCGTTGGTGAAGGTTCGACATTTTGGTTCAGCGTTCCCTTGAGAATAGCAGCGCAACCTGCGCTCGCCAATTCTTCAATTTTTGATACTACGCAAAAAACCGATACCAAGGCAGCCGCGTCAACCTCGATTTTAGTTGTCGAAGATTACCCCGACAATCGCGATTTATTAATCTTTATGCTTGAAGCTATGGGTTACAAAACCGACTATGGGGTTAACGGGAAAGAAGCATTAAATAAGTTGGCAGCAAAAAAATACGATCTGGTGTTAATGGACTGTCAGATGCCAATCTTAGATGGCTATCAAGCTACTAAAACTCTACGACAACGGGAAGCCGACGGTAATAACTCAGACTCTGACACCCCTCATACTGTAGTAATTGGCTTGACTGCCCATGCTATGGAAGGCGATCGCCAAAAATGTTTGGCGGCAGGTATGGACGACTACTTAAGCAAACCCATAGATATGGAAAAATTAGCTGAGATAGTCCGAAAATGGACTTAAAAACTCTAGTAGCTCATTTTTATGACCATACCATTAGACATTAGCGAAATTTGGGAAAAATTAGCCATACCTAGAGGAGGCAAAATTATTTATGTCGTTCTCGATGGTGTAGGTGGTCTGCCAGATATTAGCCGTGGCGGAACCGAACTACAAGTAGCTCAGACTCCCAATCTGGATGCCTTAGCCAAACAATCCAGTTGCGGTTTATTAGAAATTGTCGGTCCAGGCATTACTCCAGGTAGCGGTCCCGGACATTTGACTCTTTTTGGCTATCATCCCCTGAGATACAGTTTGGGTAGGGGTGTCCTGTCGGCTATGGGTATCGATCTCGAACTGCAAGAAGGAGACGTAGCAGCACGGGCTAACTTTGCCACTATCGACGAGGCGGGAAAAGTCAGCGATCGCCGCGCTGGGAGAATTGCTACCGAACTAAATCAACACCTCTGTCAAAAAATTCGCGATAAGGTAGAGCTAGATTTTGACGGCGAGTTTTTCTTTAAAACCGTGAGCGAGCATCGAGCGGTACTAGTTTTAAGAGGATCGGGATTGAGCGGCGACTTACCCGATACCGATCCCCAACAGACTGGAATTGCACCCCACGAACCTCAACCAAATTCGGAAGCGGCGCGACTGACAGCACATTTAGTAAGTACCTTTATCGATCGAGTTCGAGAAGTTTTAGCCGACGAACAATCAGCCAATGGCATCTTATTAAGAGGTTTCGAGCAGTACCATCCCTTACCTGGCTTGGGCGATCGCTTCAAGCTCGATGGAGTTTGTATTGCTGACTACCCAATGTATCGTGGCGTTAGTCGTTTATTGGGAATGAAGATTTTACCACATCCAGGTGGGGTAGAAGAGCGTTTTCAAGCACTGGCAGATTGCTATGGTGATGACTTTGACTTTTACTTTCTGCACGTTAAAAAAACCGATAGCTATGGCGAAGATGCAGATTTCGATCATAAAGTAAAGACAATTGAGATGGTAGATAACCTCATACCTCAAGTAACCGCTCTCAATCCAGATGTGTTAATTGTAACTGCCGACCACTCCACACCCTCCACTATGGGAAAACATAGCTGGCATCCCGTCCCAGTAATGCTTTCTGCTGCCACTGCTAAAATAGATGCCGTAGACAGCTTTGATGAATATTCTTGTATGCGTGGGTCTTTAGGAACTCGCCCTGGTACTCACTTAATGGGTCTAGCTTTAGCTCATGCAGGACGACTAGAAAAATTTGGTGCTTAAATCTATTAATAAACAATGAGCAATGAGCAGCTAGACCCTTGTTGTTCAATGTTCAATGTTCAATGTTTTGCAAGCTATTTTGACTGTCAATTTCTATTTGTCGAAATTTGTCAATTAAAGGCAAAACTTTTTCTTCTTCATCCTTTACATAATTGTAGATTTCGACAAAATTACGGTCTATTTCTTCGTAAATAATGTCCAGTTTGGAACCCAATCTATCTTTTAGTTCCCGCTCGAAGCGTACTTTTTCACCCTCCAGTTTATTTTCAAAGCGAGCGATCATTTGTTGTTTTTTGAGCAATAAAGCACCGCCAGCAAATAAAATACCAACTCCAGCAAACGCAGTACCAATAATATCTAAAATTAAAATTTCGGTAATGGCAGCGATCGCGCCTCCCGCCACAGTTGCCGCACTACCGCCCAAAAAAGTGGGGGCGACACTCGCACTAATCGATTCGATCGATCTTAAGAAATCGCGACCGTCTAGCAAACCAGCAACTTTTCGCTGTACGACTTCTACAACTTCTTGACGGTTTTCAATGGTTTCGATAATGATATTGCTACTATCGACGCGATCGATTTTCATTTGCTGTAAGTCTCCTAGCAAATCGCGCAATAGCTGACGAATACCGCTCATAAAATGCTCGATGCCATCTTGAGATATGTCTCGCAGCGAAGTTTTGAGTTCGGCTTCGCAACTTTGCTTTAATTCTTCCATCCACAGAGGAGCGGATTTGTTAGCACTAAATAGAGTTGTAAAAGAACCTTTGATTAAATTTGGCAAAGTTAGCTTATCGCGAAATTCAACCTTGACGCGATTGGTAATTGAGTCATATTTAGCCAGCAATCTAATTATTAGAGAATCTAACTCAAAACCAGACTGTTGTTTGTTTTGCTGTAGCTTAGTTTCAATGTTGGTAACTACGGCGCGATCGATTTCTAGCTGTTGCTGTAAATTGTCCAGTTCTTGTCCTAACTGTTTGACAATTGCGGCGGTAGTATTGGCAACACCTTGGAGCTTGAGTTTTTGAGTATTAGCACCCAGAGTATTGTTAATGTAGTTTCTAACCTCAGCAAAACCGCTATTAGCTTCGCCATTAAATTCTAGTTCGGCTGAAGTAGCAAAAATAATCGGCGCACTAATTTCTTTTTGTTTTGCCAACTGTTCCAGGTTGGCTCGATTTTTGGCTAATTCTTCTGGCTTGGTCAGATCGGCTTGCTGTAAGATAAAAACTACTTTTTTACGCCATTGAAGATTGACGTAGTCTAACAACTCCCAAGCACTTTGTGTATAGGGATTTTTAGCAAAAAAAACAAAAAAGATTAAATCGCTGTTGGGAATAAACTGTTTGGTAATTGCCTGATGATTGTCAATAACTGTATTCGTACCAGGGGTATCGACAATCGATACGGTTTTCAAAATTTCAACCGACAAACCAACTTTTTTTAAATAGGGACTGATAAATTTATCATAGGGGCGATCGCTCCAGACAATTTGCTGAATTAGATCGGTACAGGGTTCGGCAGCGGTCGGACAGATGTTTTCTTGTAGTAAAGCATTAATAAAACTGCTTTTACCTGCTTTTACCTCACCCACAACTACAAACAAAAAAGGTTCGTCTAGATTTTTTCTTAAGTTTTCAATAGTTGTCTGTAATTGTCGGTTTTTAATCTCTGCGGCAAAGTTTTTTAACTGATGCAGCAAGTTACCTAGACGAGATTTCTGCTGGACTAGCTGTTTATCGACTATTAAATCGCTCATTTTTGGTTAACGTAGTCGTCGGGTAAGGTAATACTTAAATATAAGCTTTAGGCTTTAGGAGAATCGGTTCTTTCTACTATTTTCCCACATCAATATATACTGAGCGAAAGAAAGATTGGCTTAAAAACGATGAGTAAGACTAAAGCAGTGTTGTGTGGCTATTATGGCAAAGGTAATGGTGGAGATGAAGCCTTATTGATGACTTTGCTACAGATGCTGCCAGAAACAGTAGAGCCAATCGTGCTTTCTGCCAACCCAAAAGCAACGCAAAAATTTTACGGTGTGGCTAGCTGCAATCGTACTTCGGCATTTTCCCTACTCCAGGCTTTGAAAATTTCAGATATCTTTATTTGGGGTGGTGGTAGTTTGATGCAGGATGCTACTAGTTTTACCAGTCCAGTTTACTACGCTGGCTTGATGGCGTTAGCGCAACAGCGCGGTTTAAAAACTATTGCCTGGGCGCAGGGAATAGGACCGCTCAATCGCTCCTTTTCTCGTTGGCTGACAAGACAGGTATTATCAGGCTGTACTGCTATTAGCGTTAGAGATAGAGCTTCAGCAGAGTTATTAACCAACTGGAACTTTACGCCTTTGGTAGCTCCCGATCCCGTTTGGGCATTAGAGAGTTCTGCGGTTAGTGGCTTGTGGGATTTACCAGCCCCCAGGGTAGCAGTAACTCTACGTTCTCATCTCCTGCTAACTCCCCAACGTCTGCAAACTTTAACTAAAGCACTGATAGAATTTCAAGCTGCAACTCAATGTTTTATTTTGCTCGTACCCTTTCAACAGAGTCAAGATCTAGCGATCGCCAAACAGATTGCCGCGCAGCTAAAAAATTGCAGCCAAATTATCACCACGCAAAACCCCAAAGAGTTGAAAGGTATTTTTAGAGGGGTAGAAATGGCAATTGGTATGCGGCTTCATAGTTTAATCATGGCAGCCGCCGAAGAATGCCGCTGTTTTGCTCTCAGTTACGATCCTAAAGTCACTCAACTGATGGAAGAACTAGATTTACCTGGATGGGAACTGGCACATTTACCAGAAGCTGCCAGCACTATTAGCATGGCTTGGCTCGAAAACTACACGAATGCAGAAGCTTTAGACAAAACCCGAATCGAATCGCTGATAGATCGAGCTTTGCTTCATCAAGAACTGTTAATAAACTCTATTAATTAGGGCGGCGATCTTGGCAATTACTAAAGCTGAGTATAAGCTTTATCTAATTGAATATAAAGCTATTACAAAGCAAAAAGTTATCTTGGTAATTAGTATTTATACTTAATGCTATGCCAAAATCTCTTATCGTTTCCGTTAATATTGACGGAGCAGCCAATCGGACAACCAATTAGAACTATTTAGCACTATTGAAATCTTATGAGTGAAGTCAATCAAAATTCCACTTCTTTCAATGCCCAATCTGATTCCGAACTCGTAAAAACTATAGAAATAACCGTTGATGAAGTGGTAAAAGATGAAGTAGTCAGTCATAGCGATCGCACCTTTTCTGAGGACGCAAAAGAGTCTTGTAACCCCAAGCAAAAGATCGACTGGCATAAAATAGCTCACAAGTTGCGCGAACAAAACCGCAAACTATTCAAACAGGTATTTCAACTAGAGCAAGAAAAAGCCGATTTAGATAACCGACTACAAAAACAACTAGAAACCTCTTATAGCAGCGATGCTACTATAGCCAAACAAGCAGCGCAAATCGAACACAGCCTCGAACAGATTTCTCTGCTAACAGAACAGCTAGAAATTTCTCGGCAAGAAGCTAGAAGCGATCGCGATACCTTAAATCATTTAGCACAGAAATTAGAATCATCGCAACAACATACTGCTCGATTGGAAAGAGAATGCGCCTTATTGCAAGAAAATCATAACGAAAAAACTTATCAGTTGCTCGACAAAGACAAACAAATACAAAAACTGTCTGCCCGTCTGAGAAGACAAGAAGATAAAGCACTACAAGATGACTCTACACTAAATATGCACGAGCGTCATACTTTACTAACTTCTCAATCTACACCGGCTAAAATTACTCGCATAAAAAATCAACCAATTCAGGCATGGTCGATGGCGATGCGAGAACAAAACCTGCCTTTACCAGAAACTTCTCAATCTACACCAAATAATGCTTCTAGACAAACTCATAAATGGCTCGCTCCAGCGATCGCTAAATCGGAACAAACCAAAATTGAATCTCTAGCAGCGGTAAAACTGCCCAAATTTCCTCGTAAAAGTTAGTTCGAGCAAGAAGAAAAGCAGAGGGGCATCGCTTCGCGCTTCGAGGCATCACTTCGCTAGATGCGGAGGTGCAGAAGGATTTCTTAACTAAAGATTTCTCCCTGCTCCTGCCCCCGCTCCCCTGCCTGGAATACTTCCCTACTTACAGGCAAATGTTGCTATTAATACCGAACCCCAAGATGAAATAGATTATTGTCAAAAAGATAATCTGCATCGGGTTAGGAGGCTGGCAGCGCAACAATCATGCGAATCGAGCAACTACAAACTTTTTTAGCCATAACGCAAACGGGAAATTTCGGACAGGCTGCCAAACAGTGTGGTTTAACTCAATCGACCATTAGCCGTCAGATACAATCTTTAGAACAAGATTTGGGATTGTCGTTATTTCACCGTACCGCTCAGGCTAAGTTAACTATTGGTGGAGAAAAGTTGCTGCCTCATGCCCAAAGAATTTGTCAGGAATGGGAAAAAGCGATCGCAGAATGTAAAGATTTAATAGCAGGCAAGCAACCAGAACTGTGCGTAGCGGCAATTCATTCGGTTTGTGCCTATTATTTGCCGCCAATTTTACGCCAATTTTGCCGAGATTATCCCGAAATTCAGTTGCGCGTAACTGCATTGGGTAGCGATCGCGCTTTAAAAGTGCTGCGCGATGGTTTGATCGATGTGGCAATCGTAATGAATAATCGCTTTCTTACCGCTTCGGCAGAAATAGAAATTGAGGTGCTGTACGAAGAAGAAATTGAAGTATTGATGTCTGCCAATCATCCACTAGCCGAATGCGAACGCGTGTCCCTTCAAGATTTGGCGGACTATCCTCAAGCAGTTTTTAAAGATGGTTATGGTATGCAAAGATTGGTTAGAGACTGGTTTTCCAGTCAAAATTTACCCCTCAAACCAATTATGGAGTTAAATACTTTAGATGCTTTTCGCGGTGTCGTTAGGCAGGGAGAAATAGTAGCCTTGTTACCCCACAAAGCTTTAATCGACTCTAATAAAGATCCGACTCTGGCAGTAAGAAAGATTGCCAAGCCCAAGTTAATCGACTCCTCGACTATAGTTAGAAACCTCTGGCAAAATACTCTAACTCGCCAAGTAGTGATGGTAACTACCAGCGATCGCCTCGATATACCTCCCATAGCTCATTTTTACCATTTAGTAAAAAAGATTGCTAAATCTTCTAGTACCCAAACTTTAATAGATAATTTTCAAACAGTATGATTAGATAAGTTATGAGTGATGAGTTTCGAGAATTATTAAAGAAAGTTGGGAGTGGAGTACATACGGGAAAAAATTTAACTCGCAGCGAAGCCGAAGCCGCCACGATAATGATGTTGCAGCAAACAGCAACACCCGCTCAAATCGGTGCATTTGCCATCGCTCATCGCATCAAACGTCCTACTCCTGAAGAATTGGCAGGAATGCTTGATGCTTACGATCGCCTGGGGAAAAAATTAACCTGCAATTCCCAACCAGCAATAGTATTGGGCAATCCTTACGACGGGCGATCGCGTACCGTTCCCGTAACTCCGATTACCGCTCTAATTTTAGCTACCGCAGGGTTTTCAGTTATTATGCACGGCGGCGAACGGATGCCTACCAAATACGGCATTCCTACAATCGAGATTTGGCAAAAGTTAGGTGTAGACTTTGCCAGTTTTTCTTTAGTTCAGTCTGAAGCATTTTTAAGCAAAACCAAAATTGGCTTTGTTTATTTACCCCAATACTTCCCTCTGGCACATCAACTCGTACCCTATCGAGAACAAATTGGCAAACGCCCTCCCTTAGCTACTTTAGAATTAATTTGGTGTCCTGTCGTCGGACAAACAAGTATAGTGGCAGGATTCGTACATCCTCCTACAGAAGAACGCTTTCAAAAGACATTTATTCTCAGAAAAATTGAAGACTACACTACAGTTAAAGGCTTAGAAGGTAGTTGCGATCTCGCTCGCAGTCGTACCGCGATAATTGGCATCAAAAAGCCCCACGCCGACTTTGAACGACTGTTGCTGCATCCGTCAGATTATGATTTAGGAGGCAAAGATCTAACGCTAGAATCAGAACCACTGGCAATTGAGGAAATTCGGGCAGTAATTGAAGGAAAAAAAAGCGAGTTGATGTCTACCGCAATTTTAAATGGTGGTTTTTATCTCTGGCGTTTGGGAATTTGTCAGACTATCGCAGCAGGTTGCGATTGCGCAGAAAAGATGCTGATAAAAGGAGAAATTGCTGATAAATTATCTCAGTTACGAAGTTTTCGTGAGGAGATAAGAACAGAACAAGGCAAGTAGCAATACTCAAAGTAAAAATAATTTAATATACATAACACTTCTAAACCACCAACGATATTTTGAAATAATCGGAATTTCTGAAGTTGTCCTTGCTATCAATTGATTGCCAGATAAAAAAATCAGACACCAGATAAAAATTAAAAAATTAAATGATGTCTGTATTTATCTTATTAATATTTCTTCTTTTCTTTTAGCTATCTGCTAGCTCATCAGGAGCAGTTCTTTTAGCATTATCCTTATACATTCCACCCATGTCTTTTACAGCTTCTACTGACTCTTTGCCAATTTCTTTTAGTCTTTCTAAAGGAGCATCTTCTGTGCGACTAGCTTGCTGTTCCCACTCTCTCTTATTCGTGGGACGTTCGGGGTTGCTGCTTTCAAGAACGTCGCTATCGACATTTTTGGTAGTTCCTTGAGCCGCGTAACTAGGACTACTAGTCAATAGTATCAATCCTACTAAACCAGCAGCTAAAAGGCTGGTAACTCCGATCTTTTTAACCAAAGAACCGAGTTGAGCGATTGCTTGAGAAAGTAATTCAATCATAATTAGTTTTTTTGAAGTTAAATTTTTGTCTTAGAGTTTTACTAGTTAGTGGCTTATTTAGATGAAATTGCAATTGTTACCAGAGCAAAATTCAACTATTAATAGCTATAAGGTTCAAACACTAAACTAGAATAACTAGAAAAACCCTATTAATCCGTCTAACAAAAGTTAGAAGCTGTTAGAGAGACGGAGTGTATGAATGCAGTGGCTATTGCCGCAAGCGTCGCTATAACAGCCTCTTGGCTTCTTCCAGGTTCGATAATTTACTGCGTTCAATTAGGTAGACCACACCGAATTAAGTTTAATAATCGGCTTTTAGCTTATAGCTGCACGACGCAAAGCGTCGAAGCGTTGCCGAACAGCCGTTGAAGACGGCACGTCCTTTTTCAAAGAGCAGTAGTAGAGCAGAGTGCTCGGTCTATATAGCTAAAGAATGATGTTTTATATGTTGCAAACCCATATACTTCATAAAAATTAAAATTTATTTGCTATTTGTAGGTAATTATGGGTAAATTAATAAATTTTGAATTATTCGCTCCTTATAACAAAGAAGCAGCATTAATCGGTTCTTTTTCTGACTGGGAACCCATCGAGATGAAAAAAGGCGACGATGGCTATTTTCGTACAGAAGTAGAACTAGAAGATGGAGAATATCACTATAAATACAAAGTTCGCTCTAAAAGCTGGTTTTTAGAACCAGATGAATGGGTAGATGTTGTCGATCCCTATGCTAAAAACATCGACGAAGAAACTCAAAATGGTACTGTGCTAATCAAAGACGGAGCTAAAATAGTCGATACTTACGTTTGGCAACACGACGATGTATCCTTACCGAGCGATCGCGAATTAGTTATTTACGAACTGCACATTGGCGACTTTTCTGGAGGAGAGGGAGACAACCAAACCAAAGGTAAGTATCAGCACGTTATTGAAAAGCTAGATTACTTAGTCGATTTAGGCATTAATGCGATCGAACTGATGCCCGTCAAAGAAAATCCAGGAACCTACACTTGGGGCTATAGTCCCCAACACTTTTTTGCTGCCGAGTCTAATTATGGCTCTAGTTACGAACTAAAGCATCTTATTGATGAATGTCATGGTAAAGGCATTCGCGTACTGATGGACGGTATTTACAATCACACCAATACCGATTGCCCTCTAACTCAAATCGACCACGACTATTGGTTTCATCACGAACCAACCGATCTCGACAATAGCTGGGGACCTGAATTTAATTACGAACACTACGACGAAAACCTAGATCTCAAACCAGCTTGGAAATTCGTCGGTGCTACAGTTGACTATTGGGTTGGAGAATATCATCTAGATGGCATTCGCTACGATGCGGCGCGACAAATTGGTAACTATGATTTTATGCATTGGATAGTTGATAAAGCTAAAAATACGGCTGGKCCCAAACCTTTTTACAACGTTGCCGAACACATCCCTGAAACTTCCGACATCACTAATGTTGATGGACCGATGGATGGCTGTTGGCACTTTAGTTTTTACTATACTCTCAAAGAACATCTCTGCGGTGAAAAATTCGAGCTAGAAGAACTTAAAGATGTTCTAGATGGCAAGCGTCAAGGATATCTCGGTGCGACCAACATAGTTAATTATCTTTCAAATCATGACCACGAACGTCTAATAATCGAGTTGGGTAATCGTGAAATTTTGGACGATGCTGCTTTCCAACGAGCTAGGTTGGGTTATGCCTTGCTATTTACTGCGGTTGGGATACCGATGATTTGGATGGGCGAAGAATTTGGCGATGACAATCCTTTAAGCCAGGAATCGCTCAAACTAGATTGGCAATTACTTAGTAACGATCGCAATAAAAATCTTCACGAATATTGTCGGGGTTTAATCCATCTGCGTAAAGAAAATCACGCTCTTTATACCGAAAACATCGATTTTTTCCACGAAGATGTAGAATCAAAGGTTTTTGCCTACACCCGCTGGAATGACGAAGGCTCGCGCATCGTAGTAGTGGTTAACTTTTCCGATAAATTCCTGGCTGGCTATACAGTACCCAACTTCCCCGAAAACGGTACCTGGCACGAATGGACTGGCAATTATGACATCGAAGCAGGGGACAATCAGATTCAAATCGATATCGGAGAATACGAAGCCAAAGTTTTTGTTTGGTGATTTGTAACCCCATAACATGTAGGGTGGGCAAATAATAATTGGAGCCAGGTATCATTTCAAGGATAACTCTTTGCCCACCAAATTCTGCATCGGAGACTTAAGATGTTTCCCGATTTTTTGCCTCAACAAGTTAATTTATTAAAAAATAGCGATTCAGTTTTTATAGCAAAAAAGATCGAGCGTTATCCCGTATCAACTTCTCTATCTAGTCAGGCGATCGCTACAGCTTATGTCAAGTTGGGAACTGCCTTTCCTACTATCCTCTTACTACACGGATTTGATAGTTCTTTGTTAGAGTTTCGTCACCTAATTCCCTTACTAGTAACAAAATATCAAACCTGGGCAGTAGATCTCCTTGGCTTTGGTTTTACCGCTCGTCTGCCAAACCTTTCTTATAATCCCGATACTATAAGAGAACATTTTTACTCTTTTTGGCGAAGCTTAATTAATCGCCCCGTCATCCTAATTGGAGCATCGATGGGTGGAGCCACTGCTATTGACTTTACTCAAGCTCATCCAGAGGCAGTACAAAAATTAATCCTGATTAATTCAGTTGGCTATAGCGGTAGTTTTCCTATCGGTAGGTTGTTATTCGAGCCAATAGCTGGACTGGCGGTAGAATATTGGCGACAGCGACGCATTCAAAGCTTGTGCTGGGGCAAAAACCTGGGATTACTGGACTCTAGAACCGAAGATGCTATTTGCTGCGCTGCCTTGCCATCGTTTATGCCTGAATGGCAACGAGCGATTAGTGATTTTACCCGTAGCGGTGGTTACGATCGACTCAGTCAGCGTATACCTTTTATCGACAAACCTACATTACTTCTCTGGGGCGAACAAGATGATGTAGTAGGAACTGAAGTTGCTTACAAGTTTGAAAAGACAATCGTAGGTTCTAAGTTAGTTTGGCTACCAAAAGTCGGTCACGTACCCCAGTGGGAGCATCCTGAGTTATTAGCAACCCATATTCTTGAGTGGCTCGATGGTTGAGGTATTTATCTAAATAATTGATGTTACTAAAAGCCAGCAACCGCCAAGTTTAGGTTCGGAAAACTACACTACCTAAGTAGGACGAATAACTTGCACTATATAGATGTATCCACGATGCGAAAGCTGAGGCGAGGCAAGTCAGCCCGTTAGAACTCAAAACTCAAAGCATTGTAATTGTATCTCATTCTCAAAAGAATTTTTTAGTCTTGTTGTTAAATAAATTTGGAGTATTGCTTAAAATATGGCAAAAGTTGTTGGTATTGACCTAGGAACTACAAACTCTTGTGTGGCAGTGATGGAAGGTGGTAAGCCAACTGTTATCGCTAATGCAGAAGGTTTTAGAACCACTCCCTCAGTTGTAGCTTACGCTAAAAATGGTGATTTACTAGTCGGTCAAATTGCCAAACGTCAGGCAGTAATGAACCCTGGTAATACTTTTTATTCTGTCAAACGCTTTATCGGACGTAAATCTGATGAAGTAACGAATGAAACTAAAGAAGTAGCATATAAAGTACTACGCGATAATAACGGTAACGTTAAGTTAGATGCACCCGCTCAAACTAAGCAGTTTGCCCCAGAAGAGATTTCGGCACAAGTCCTACGCAAACTAATCGAAGATGCAAGTAAATATTTAGGCGAAAAGGTAACTCAAGCAGTAATTACAGTTCCTGCCTATTTTAATGACTCTCAACGTCAGGCAACTAAAGATGCTGGTAAAATTGCTGGTGTTGAAGTATTGCGGATCATCAACGAACCTACCGCAGCATCTTTGGCTTACGGTTTAGACAAAAAAAGTAATGAAACTATCTTAGTATTTGACTTGGGTGGTGGTACTTTTGACGTGTCGATTTTAGAAGTAGGAGACGGCGTATTTGAAGTTCTAGCTACTTCTGGAGACACTCACTTAGGTGGTGATGACTTCGATAAAAAAATTGTCGATTATTTAGCCGAAGATTTTCAAAGAAACGAAGGTATAGACCTGCGTAAAGACAATCAGGCTTTACAGCGTCTGACAGAAGCAGCAGAAAAAGCCAAAATCGAATTGTCTAGTACCACTCAAACTGATATTAACCTTCCCTTTATTACAGCTACTCAAGAAGGACCCAAGCACCTCGATATGTCTCTTACCAGAGCTAAATTTGAGGAACTTTGTTCTGATTTGATCGATCGCTGTCGCGTTCCTGTAGAACAGGCTCTTAAAGATGCCAAAATCGGCAAAGATGCGATCGACGAAGTAGTAATGGTAGGTGGTTCGACTCGTATTCCTGCCGTCATTGAAGTAGTCAAACGAGTCTTAGACAAATCTCCCAACCAAACCGTTAACCCCGATGAGGTGGTAGCAATTGGGGCTGCTATTCAGGCTGGCGTACTAGCAGGTGAAGTCAAAGACATTCTGCTACTAGACGTTACCCCTCTTTCTCTCGGTGTCGAAACTTTGGGTGGCGTAATGACCAAAATCATTCCTCGTAACACCACAATTCCTACCAAAAAATCAGAGACTTTCTCTACCGCAGTTGACGGACAGACTAACGTAGAAATCCACGTACTGCAAGGGGAAAGAGAGTTTGGTAAAGATAACAAAAGTCTCGGTACTTTCCGCCTGGACGGAATTCCTCCCGCACCTCGTGGCGTACCTCAAATTGAAGTTACCTTTGATATTGACGCTAACGGTATACTCAACGTTACCGCTAAAGACAAAGGAACTGGTAAGGAACAGTCTATTAGTATTACTGGTGCATCTACTCTTCCCGATGATGAAGTAGACCGCATGGTACAAGAAGCAGAAAGCAATGCTTCTGCTGACAAAGAGCGTCGTGAAAAAATCGATCGCAAGAATCAAGCCGACTCTTTGGTCTATCAAGCCGAAAAACAGCTTAATGAACTCGGCGACAAAGTTCCTGCCGACGACAAATCTAAAGCTGAAGGTTTGATTAAAGACCTCAAAGATGCGGTAGCTGCTGAAGATGACGAAAAAATTAAGACTGTAATGCCAGAACTACAGCAGATTCTCTACACTATCGGTAGCAACATCTATCAGCAAGCTGGTGGTGCAGATGCAGCCGCAGGTGCCGGCGCGCCTGGTGCCGATGCGCCTAATGGTGCCGATGCTGGTGCTGAAACTTCCAGCGACAGTGGTGATGATGTAATCGATGCTGAGTTTTCTGAAACTAAGTAGAGTTACAAAGAAAAATCTGGCTAAGAACAATTTTTAATTAGTTTGTAGGGTTATTGAATCAATAACCCTATATTTTTTATCTATTCTTAATACAAGATTATGTATAGCATCTTTTTTGGATTTCATATTATTAGTCGATCGCGATAGTAATAATACGAAAATCTCTCTCTATACCTTTGAGTTTTATGATTTCTATCTGTTGAATTTGAAGATCCTTGAGACAGTCAGCTAAAGTCTGGGAAATAGCAATAGTATTAGGAGTAGCAATTTGCTCTAGGCGAGCGGCGATATTGACCACTCTACCGATAGCTGTATAATCTTTTCTTTGTTTGCCGCCAAACATTCCAACTATGGCTTTACCCTGGTGTATGCCACAGCGCATTTGTAAAATAGGCATTTTCTCTGCACCTATTTTACTAGTCTGCCATTTTTGATTTAGCTGTTTGAGATAAAAGTACATGGTTTTAGCCGTAGCGATCGCCTTTTGGGCTTGTTCCAAACGAGATAAATGTTCGGGTGCGCCAAATATCGCCATCAATCCGTCTCCCGTATATTTATCTACCGTTCCTTCATGGTCGAAAACAGCTTGATTCATTGCTTCGAGATATTCATTCAGTAGTTGGGCTAATAATCGCGTACCTAACTGACTGGACAAATTGGTAAACCCGACAAGATCGCAAAACAAAACTGTAATACGATGGGGTTCGGGATGCAAATCTAAAGCCAGCTCTCCTTTAGCGGCTTTGTTAGCGATTGCCTCTGGTAAAAATCGCTTTAAGATGGACTCTGTTAGATAATTGTTTAGATTTTTAACTTTTTGTTCTTTAATTCGCAGTTTTTCTGCTTGTTGTCTGGTGGTTTCGTAGAGTTTTGCCTGCTGTACGGCGATCGCCGCTTGCGAGGCTACGGCTTCGGCTAGTTCGATCTCCGAGTTACTCCAAGTCCGAGTGGTAGACTGACGTAAAGTAATACTGCCGATAATTTCACCCTCTACAATTAAAGGCACGATAAGTAAAGCTCTTGCTTTGGCATGCCAGGGAAGTTCGTAGCGAGCAAGATTTTTCTGTCTTTCTAAGTCTTCTGAGAGTACGGGCTTTTTAGTAGATAATAGGGCTTGTAGAATTGGGTTTTCTGAAATCGGCACTAATGACTTGGTAGCCTGCTGTTTTGCTATATCGTTTGGTTGCGTTTCTTCTGCTTCATGAGGATTATACAGACCGACGCATTCTACAAAATGGTCGTGTTTCGTCCACAGAGATAGGGTACAGCCATCGACGTTTAACGCCTGTCCTAACTCTTTGGCGATCGCCGCAAACATAATTTGCGGTTCCAAACTATAGCGAATGGTAGCAGTAATGCGATTGATTGTCGTTTCTCTTTGTGCAAGGGTTTTGACTCGTTCGTAAGCCAATACTTGAGAGATTGCCAAGGCTGCTTGTGAAGCTACGGCTTTAGCCAATTCGATCTCTGAACTACTCCAACTACGAGAATCTGACTGACGTAATGTAATACTGCCAATTATTTCCCCTTCTACAATCAAAGGCACAACCAGTAAAGCTCTCGCTTTGGCATGCCAGGGAAGTTCGTGGCGAGCGATATTTTGCTGTTGTTCGAGATCTTCCGATAGAACTGGCTGTTTGGTTTGCAGTAATTTTTGTAAAATTGGATTTTCCGCAATGGGAACTACAGATTTATCGGCTTGCTGATAACTGCCGCAATCGTTTTCTGTTTCATGAGGATTGTATAGACCAACACAGCGAACGAAGCGATCGTGTTTCGTCCACAGAGATAGGGTGCAGCCATCGACATTTAAAGCTTGTCCCAACTCTTTGACAATTGCCGCAAACATAACGTGTGGTTCTAAACTAGAGCGTATAGTAGCGGTAATCCGATTAATAGTAGTTTCGCGCCGTGCCAGTGCCGAAGCGCGATCGCAATTTAGAACTTGAGAAACAAGCGAAGATGCTTGTGCTGCCATTATTCTGGCTAGTTCTATTTCTTCGTCCTGCCAAAATTGCGGTTGACAGCGATGTAGTGTTAGAGAAGCAACTAAATTTTGTTCGTTGAATAAAGGTATAGCTATACTGTGGAAAATTTGGGCTGCCAGACAAGCTCGCTCTACCGAATGGGGTCGTTTGGTAGCTTTAGCCCGATAACTGGAAATAATTAGATCCTTAGTAGTTTGAAACTCTACTGTCGGTCTTACCGTCTGCTTGAGTAAAGCTTTTTGTCGCTTGTCGATCCTAGAGGCGAATTGCTGATAAATAAAATATTTTTCAGTTGGTAATGTCCAGTTATTTAAATGTAGAATAGCAATCTCGATCTTCAATACCCGTCCCACTGTATCGACAATATTTTGTCCGATAGTTTGCCAAGAAAAATTGTTTGGCGATCGATCGCGATCGCTTGAGATCGTTAGAATCATAAAAATTTAGTGTTTTACACAGCTATACCAGCTAGAAAACTAAAATGAGCTAGCTCAATCTATTGGTAGGTATCGGTAGCAGCAGTCGAGGGCATAATATTAATATGCCCAAACCAGATATAAAAGAACCACTGTTTCTCAATTGCCATAATTCAGGGAAAGTTGCCAGCGTAGTTTTAAGTTATACTTTTGAAATCAACTAATAATGCAGATACCAATTTTCAATTAGTTATCCGTTCGGCACAACTCGCCGATACGCGAGAAATCGGTGGAATCTTAGCGAGTAGTTTTTACGAACTGCCTCAGTTTGTAGACTGGATTTATCCCCTGCTACGCTTTACTATTGGCGAAGATTTGCGCTATCGTATGCGTTTGGCTGCTCCTTATTATTGCTGTTTGGTAGCTCTAGCTCATAGCGGTGATAGTCAATCGATCGTGGGTACGGTAGAAATTTCACTGCGTTCGACCTCTTTTTGGACAGATAGCGATCGCTTTCCTTATATTTCTAATTTAGCGGTGAAAAAAAACTATCGCCGTCAGGGAGTAGCCAGCAAGCTACTGGCTAGATGCGAACAAATTGCCAGAAACTGGGGGTATCGAGAAATTTTTTTGCACGTTATTGAAAGTAACTATTCTGCCAAGCAGCTTTACTGTCAGAATGAATACCAAATCCTGCAAATCAAACCTATTTGGGGTCAACTGTTACCTTATAACCCTTCTCGCTTGTTGCTCAAAAAAACTATACAATCTCGTTGAAAATTGCAAATTGTCTGTCCGTTTTTTAATAAGGATGTTAATTTTGAGGCGATTTAAATAAACTTTATAATTGATGACAACGGTATTTCCAGAGTGAACGAACCCAATTATTCCAATCGTGGCTTTCAAACTGACGAGATTTTAGCTCAACTAAAAGCAGGCGAATTATCGATTGTCAATCCTCGCCGCAAAAACGGTTTGATCGTATGCAAAAAATATCATGCCGAATTTGTAGGTCCTGGAGCTATTGTTGGCGGACATTTCGATGTTGATGCCGTCGATGTAGTTCCCGTAGGCAATATTTCCTTAATCTATCCTCAAGATTCTCAGGCTAAAAAGCAAGCTTACAAAATGCGGCGACAGTGGATTAGGTTAACCAAACAAATTACCGATAATCCTGTAGCCACAGAAAGAGCGCAGGTAATTCTCAATCAATTCGAGCATTGGTTCGATGCGGAGACAGTTGCCAAACTACCCGATGAAGTTTTTGCTTTATTGGTAGGCGTTTTACCTCAAACTATTCGTAAGGTACGCAATAGCGAGCTACTTTAACCGCTTCGCGGTAAGCCTCAAATCAGGAAGTCTCAAGTTTCAAGTCTCAAATCTTAAGTTTTTTTCTACTAGAAAGATCGGGAGTATCTTTACTGGTTGCTAGTTTATCAGACATACTTCAGACTTTAGACTTCAGACTTAAAGAAGACTTCAGACTTTATAATTCGGCTAACAGCTAATAGCTGTGTTTTAATAATTCTTGCAGTCTGGCGATCGCTCTAGCATTTTCTGCTTTAGTACCAATAGTAATTCTTAGTCCACCGCCAGTATAGCGAATTGATGTTCCTCTGAGTTTGAGTTCGTCAATTAGCTGAGTATATTTTTGGCTGTCATGGTTAGGATCGCAATCTTTAAGTTTTACATAAAGAAAATTAGCTTGACTCTGCCAAACTTTTAATTGGGGGATAGCAGCTAAAATATTCCACATTTTTATTTTTTCCTGTAGCGTCTCGCTAACGAGAGGCAAAATCAAGCTGCGCTGCTGGAGAGCTATTTTGGCAGCAATTTGAGCAAATCCAGGTAGATTGTACGGTAAACGAACTTTCTCTAAAACCGCAATTAAATCGGGATGGGCAATGGCATATCCTACGCGATGGGCAGCGAGTCGAAAAGCTTTAGAAAAAGTACGCAGGATGACCCAGTTAGGATGCTCTGCTAGCTCGTTAACGACCGATGTTTGGCTAAATTCAAAGTAAGCCTCATCAATAACTACTAAAATATTTGAAGGCAAATTACGTAACCAGTCTAATTCTGAGTGACTTAAGATATTACCCGTCGGCGAATTAGGATGTACGACAAACACCACTTTAATTGGTGGATTCCGAACTGTAGCGATCGCTTGTCGGGCTGTATCTAATTCGGTTGTCCAGTCGGTTTCTCTTCTCGGTACGGTTACGCTAGAAATACCCAGAGTTTTAGCTAAAATGCCATACATTGAAAAAGTAGGATTAGCCGTAAGAATTGCTCCTTCACCATTCAAACAGGTGGCAATAAGTAAAGATCTAATTAGTTCATCCGAACCGTTGCCTACAGAAATATTAGCGGCAGCAATCGCATTATCCAAATTAGCAGAATCGTTAACGTATTGGGCGATCGCTTCTCGGAGTTGCCAGTGACCGCCATCGGGATAGCGGTTGGTGGCTATTTCTTGTTGATAAATCCAGGCTAACTTGGCTTTAAGTTCTTCGGGCAAATCATAGGGACTTTCATTAGCATCAAGACGGTCTAGAGAACTAAGATCTTTACCTCCAGGATTGGGAGTATAAGCTGCAAGTTCGCTTAAATCGGAACGAATAAAAGCAGGGCAATCGCTCATTAGTATCTATTTGATGGGACGAACATTAAAATTATAGGAATAAAATTATTATTCCAAAATTTGGCAAATAGTAGAGTTATTATCAATGAGCATTTAACATTTAACATTAAGCATTTATCAATGAGCAATCATCAAACATCAACGGATCGGTAAATATTGTTCACTGTTCATTGTTCCCTGTTCATTGTTCATTGCTCATTGCTCACTGTTCATTGTTCATTGTCATGACTACTACTGCTAAAGCCAGGGTTTCTCGTACTCGTATTCGTTTCAATCCCTCAGTAATTTTAACGATTATTGGATTAATTATTACTATCTCTTTTATCGCCATTGCCTTATTAGCACCTGCTTTCCAAGAAATAGGCTGGTTACAAGATCCTACCGAAGCTTTGAGCAATCCCGTTCACGAACCGCCAGGAGCAGATTATTGGTTTGGTACCTCTCGCCAGGGATACGATGTTTTTTCAAGAACTTTGTTTGGCACCCAAGCGGCTTTAAAAGTAGTGATTTTAGCAACTACAATTAGCTCGGTTATTGGAGTTCCTTTAGGCTTAGTTAGCGGTTATCTGGGAGGAAAAATTGATAAAGTGTTAATTTTTTTCATGGATACCGTGTATACGCTCCCAGGACTACTGCTATCGGTTACTTTAGCTTTTGTCGTGGGTAAAGGCGTAGTTAATGCTGCGATCGCTCTTAGTATCGCCTACATACCACAGTATTATCGTCTGGTTCGCAATCACACTACTAGCGTCAAAACCGAATTATTTATCGAAGCGGCTAGAGCAATGGGTGCGCCTACTTCGAGAATTTTGTCTCGCTACTTATTTCTAAATGTAATCCAAAGCGTTCCCGTACTGTTTACCCTCAATGCTGCCGATGCTATTTTGATTTTGGGAGGATTGGGTTTTTTAGGTCTGGGACTACCCCCAGAAACGCCAGAATGGGGACACGATTTGCGCCTGGCATTGGATGCACTGCCTATAGGAATTTGGTGGTCGGCAACTTTTCCAGGTCTGGCAATGACTTTGATGGTAACTGGTTTATCTTTAGTAGGTGAAGGTGCGGGTGAATTTTTTAACCGCAAATCTCGTTAGGGTTAAAAAAATTATTACAATTTAGAGAACACCTAAGCAAACGATTAGGGATATGGATACCAATCTCATCGGCAGAAGTATTCAGGGTCGGTATCGTATTACTCGGCAACTAGGTAGAGGTGGAGCGGGAATTACTTTTCTAGCTGAAGATTTGCAGTGCTTTAGTATGCCTTGTGTAGTCAAGCAGTTAAAGCCCAGATCGAATCATCCCAAAACTCTGAGCGTTGCCAGACGTTTGTTCGCCCGCGAAGCTGAAATTCTCAACACTCTAGGTCATTGCGATCGCATTCCCCGTTTACTGGCATATTTTGAATCTGAAGGCGATTTTTTTTTGGTACAGGAATTAATCGAAGGAGAAGATTTAAGTCGAGAAATTATTGCCGACTGTCCCTGGTCGGAGGTGCAAACCATTGCCTTATTGACCGATATTCTCGAAGTTCTATCAGTAATTCAACAACATGGTGTCATTCATCGCGACCTTAAACCGTCTAATCTAATGAGACGTACTAGGGATGGCAAAATTGTCGCCATTGATTTTGGTTCTGTAAAGCAAGTAAGCTCTCAAATTATCGATAGCTCTGGTCAAATAAAGCATACCATTGCAGTAGGAACCAGGTCTTATATGCCTACAGAGCAACTGATGGGTCATCCTGGATTTTATAGTGATATTTATGCTGTAGGTGTCATTGCCATTCAAGCTCTAACGGGAGTACCACCGCGTCAGCTACCAGTAGATAATGATGGCGAATTAATTTGGCGCGATTGCCTCAGAAACAATGACCGCTATAACCCTCTATTTTTAAAGCTTCTCGATAAAATGGTATGTCATCAGTTTCAAGAACGCTATACCTGGGCTGAAAACGTACTGCTAGAGCTTGAAAAGTTATCGAATAAAAAAAATAGCGAGCGTACCACACTGGCTATTAATACTGCCAAACAGCAACCCCAACTAATAGACCGTACTAAAATAATTCCTGCAGTTGCAGGTAAAATATCTAAACCACCACAGAAAACCAAACCCAAATCCAAATTAACTTTAATATTTTCTTTCTTCGCTGCGATCGCTGCTGCGCTAATTATCTGGGGATTTTGGCGGTACCAAGATTCGAGAACTATCCCTCTGATACCATATAGCGATCGAGAACAGGGTTTTGCGATTGTTTATCCTCAAACTTGGACGCAGCAAAACAGAGACGATTTTGTTGCTGTGGGAGTCATTTTTGTTTCTACGCCAGAAACCGAAACTGATAATTTTCAAGAAACAGTCAGCGTTTTAATTGAAAATTTATCTACTGATATGTCTTTAGATGAGTACACCGATAAATCGATCTTGGAAATTCAAACATTATCCGATCCAGCAGTAACCTTTCCCAAGCCAGTTACTTTGGGTCAAAACGAAGCTAAAACGGTAATCTATCAAGGCGAAGAAAATGGCGTTCGAGTCAAAAGAATGCAAACTTGGACTGTAGAACAAGACCGAGCCTATATTGTTACCTATACTGCTGCTCCTGAAAAGTATAATTTTTATCTGCCTGTAGTAAATAAAATGCTCGACTCTTTTAAGCTTGTCAATCGTCCGACAAATAAGTAGCAAGTAGTAATTAACTTTCTGTTCGGCGATCGCTTTTCAAACAATTAAAATAAGCAGTAATAGAAATAGAAAGTAAGTGAAGCTTGTTTCTATAAAAATTGAAGATTTTAAAGATTTCATTTCTTACCTCAGCACCTACAAATTAATTGGCGTTCTAATTGGTAATAGGTTGGCAATCAGCAATTTATGCAACGTGTTTTACTGTCTACCTGACATAATCTATGTCAATCTAAGTATTTTTTGTGTAAAAAAGAAATATAGTATTACGAGCTTGGATTAGGATATTCATTACTTAATCAATTAGCAATTAGCAACTAAACTCTTATTGTTTATTGTTCATCGCTCTAATTAACTCGTCCCAACCAATAAATATACTGAGATATTTTGCCTTCAAACGGCATAGTTTAATGCTTTACCTGCTAAACCATCATAGAGAGCCAGCATGCGATCGTGCCAAGCATCAATAGGATCTTCTTTTGCTAATTTTATACGATCGCTTCGTTTGCCTGTCGCTCTCGTAACCACTGGGTAGCGGCAGTAGCAGATAGAGGTTTGGAAAATAGATAGCCCTGGGCATAGTTACAGCCAATTTCCTTGAGTAAACTTAGCTGTTGTTCTTCTTCTACCCCTTCGGCTATAGTAGTTAGCTGCAACTGTTGCGCTAGTTTGGCAATAGTTTCAATAATACGGTAGGCGCGATCTCGATCGACCATTAATCGCACAAAAGATTTATCTATCTTAAGATTAGAAATTGAAAACCGATGCAAATAACTCAAAGAGGAATAGCCCGTTCCAAAGTCGTCAATACTAACAGAGATATTTCGCTGACGAAGCCGATCGAGAATAAATAAGACTTCTTCGGCATCTTCAATTAAAATGCTTTCAGTAATTTCTAAAGTTAAACAGCGTCCGTTCAGGTTGGTATCGGTTAAGATGCGATCGATATCCTGCAAAAAGTGTGGATCTTTTAATTGAACGACAGAAATATTAACGTTGATTGAGAAACACTGTGGCGAGGGAAACTGTTCTTGCCATGTTTTTAGCTGGCGACATGCCTCTGCCAAAATCCATTTGCCCAAGGGAATAATTATTCCAGTTTCTTCGGCAACTCGAACAAACTTGGCAGGAACTCTAATATTTTTTTGTCGATCGCGCCAGCGTACCAAAGCTTCAAACCCTACTATTTTCTTGGTTTCAAGGGAAAATATAGGTTGATAGTAAAGCAAAAATTCTCTTTTTTCTAAAGCCTTACGCAACTCATTTTCTAAATCTAAACGTTTGCATACCTCTAGGTGCATAGACTTGTCAAACACTATATACTTATCTTGGGCTCCCGATTTTGCCCGATACATGGCAATATCTGCATCGCGGATTATTTCTGAAGCGTTTTGATAATTGGAGTCAATCCCTACAATGCCAACACTAGCACTGACAAAAATTTTCTGAGAGAAGATATAAAAAGGCTGTTCTATTTCTCTAATAATACGTTTGGCGATATGAATCGATTCATTTAAGTCATTAATTTCTCGCAATAAGACTACAAACTCGTCTCCACCGAGCCTAGCTACTAGATCTATCGCTCGAACAGCTTTGATTAAGCGGTCGGCTACTTCAATTAATAATTTGTCTCCAGCAAGATGTCCCAAACTATCGTTGACGATCTTGAACCGATTCAAATCGATAAACAGTACTGCCGAGCGAGAACAGTTAAATTTCTGAGATTGAGCAATTGCGATATTAATTTGTTCTGCAAACAGACTACGATTTGCTAAGCCTGTAAGTGCGTCATGAAATGCTTTATGCTCTAGGTGACGAGATTCTTCAAGGGCATTAGTGTACTTAATTACTTTCTCAGATAGCAGGCGAGCTTCTAAAAGTGCCACAACTTGACCTGCTATAATTTTTAAAACTTCGACTTGTTCGGTCGAAATTTCTCTAGGTACATAATCAATAACGCACAACACTCCTAAAGTATATCCACCAGATGAAATTAGCGGTACTGCTGCATAAAAGCGAATTTTTGGCTCGTTTGTAACCAGTGGACTATCTTTTACCAGAAAATCTTTGGTAGCATCAGATACGATAAAGGGTTCTTTATGACAAATTGCATAGCTACAAAATGCTCGCTCTCTCGGTAGCTCGGCAATATCTAGTCCGTACCGCGATTTAAACCACAGTCGATGTTTGTCTACCAGGCTAATCAAACTAACTGGCGATTGACAGATATGGGCGGCAAGATAGGTTAAATTGTCAAAATTCTCTTCACTTGGAGTATCCAGTATGGCATAGCGATACAACTCTGCTAAACGCTCTTCTTCATTTTCAGGCAAAGAGGCGGTAGACATAATAAATTGAGATAAAAAATTTATCTCTTATATATTCGCTCAATAAAAGCGTTTAGCGCAAATAATTAATTATTATTATTGTTTTGCTGTTTTAAATAAGCAAATACTGACTTATCGCCAATATCGGGATCTATTTCTTGAGTTAGTTTGCGTACGGCGAAAATAGTAAATCCAATCGTCCAAACTGCTAGTAGCACCTGTTCTATATCTACCGATAACCAGCCTGTTAAATGACCTAAAAGTAACAATGGTACCAGGGGAGTTAAAACTTTGGTTTCAAGGCGATTAAAACAAAAAGCTTCTTTGAAATAAATGCCAGTCAAAGCGGCAAAGATAAACCCTACTCCTAATAAAGTTAAGGGGTGTTCGTATACATACAGTGCCAGGGGTTCGCTAGATTGCCAGGCTATAGCGATCGCCGAAACCGTTCCTACTACCCAGAAAGCTTGTAATAGCCTGTGTAATGGGGCTAGATAGATATGAATGGTTAATAGACTTACCCCCAAACCGATAGCAAAAGCAGCAAATAGAGGAGTTATCCAAGGTAATACGATTTCGCCTTTAGCAAAAAAAAGATTAGTCGCGATCGCAAAACTAGCGGCAGCAAGTGCCAATCCCAAACGATAGACAATTACCTCCAGGCGATCGTTTTTGGCAATTGTATATTTGCCAAATTGACCTTCATAAGTTGTTGGTTCTTTGTCGAGTATAGCTATCATCGATTTTATTATTGGATATTTTTAAATATTGTATTTTTATATTTTACAAAAGAGGAGAAAAGGTCAGCAGATAAATCTTTACCCCTTAATTTAATACTAATTGCTGTAGACTAAATTACTTCCTACTCGCTACTCGCTACTTTATACTCTCCTCTCACCGCGCAGAAAATTGACGATCGCTCAGCCAGTCACGAATTTCTCTAGCCAACCAAATTAACTCGGCTTCACTCAGGCTTTGTCCGAATAAATATCGATTGAATCGATTAGAAAAAGCCGAAGTTTTGGTATTAATTACTAAGGAACTAGTTATCATTTCGGTACTATTGCGAGTGTTAGCAACATAGTTAACCGAAACATCTTGGATGCGATTGGTTGCGTCTCGCTGACTCTGTTTCGACCAGAAAAACCGCGTTTCAATCTCAAACTTTTTAGCGTCAATAGATAACTGAGTTGTAGAAAAAAAATATTTTAGCATCGTGTAGCCGATAGCGATGCCAATTGGCATTAGCACCAGGGTAAAACCAGCTATACCAAAAACTACAAACGGCAGCATTCTTAATAAAACTATTGCAGGTATCGAACCGCAGCAAATAATCAGTAAAGCCAGTCGTATCCAGGTTGCTAAAGTTTTGTCTCTAATTAAAAACTCGCCTCGCATCGGTACAGTAATGGTTAAAAGTTCGGGGGAACGATCGAGCTTGACTTCAGTATCGAAAGGTTTGAGCAGCTTCCGCTGAAAATTTATAGTTGCACTTTGAAGCTCGCCATCTTGAGAATCTAAACTTTTGAGAGCCTGTTTGGCAGCAGAAAATCTTTTTTCGAGTGCAGGTGCTGTCATTTTCTCTAACCAATTAGCCAGCTTGTTGCTGACACTGGTTCGTTCTCTAAACTGAATTTTTAAATCTCGTTGGGGTAATTCCGCAGGAGGAATTCGAGTTAACAAATGAATTAAAGTCGCACCCAAAGCATATAAGTCTGAAGCAGGAATGGTTCTACCGCCAAACTGTTCGAGCGGAGCGTAACCATAGGTACCAACTATAGTAAAAGTAGCTCCTTCAGTTGCGGCACGGTCTTGTACCGCACCAAAATCTACTAAATATACTCGACAATTTTCATCCAAAATTAAATTGCCTGGTTTGATATCTCGATGCAGTAATGGAGGGTTGAGTGAATGAAGATAAATTAAAATTTGTAATACTCCTCTGGCAATACTGTTAATTTCTGATTCGCTAAAACGTTTGCCCTCAGACAATAATTGCTTGAGAGAAGAACCAGGTAAATATTGCTGTACTAAAGCAAACCAAAGAATGCGGTCGTCGATGGAAAAATAATCTTTATATTGAGGAATTTGAGGATGGTTTAGCTGCTTGAGCGTCTGTGCTTCGCGCTCGAACAATCTTAAGTCTTCCCACTGTACATCGCCGCCAAACGCCAAAAATTTGATGACTACTCGTTCTTTGGATGTGGTATTTAAATCTCTTGCCAACCAGGTTTGTCTACCTGCATTACGACCCAATTTATGTTCGAGAATATAGCGATCGCCGACAATGTTGCCTACTTCTAACATCATGTGTGTTGGTGGTGGGGCAGATTTATTTTTTTTATCTAACACATTTTTTAGATAAGTTGTCTGTCAAATAAACGAGCCTTGGTTAACTTTTCTAAAGTTCTGGGTACTCGAACACAAACAGTAATTTTACCGATCGCAGTCTAATATTAACCGAAACGCAATCGCTTTTTTAAAGATTTAGTTACCGTAAAGTTTGCATATAGTAACTGATAACTAATAGCCGATCGCCCCTTTCATAAGCGATACTTGGTCTAATGCAAGTTAAGTTAGATTATGGTTTTAGTCGTTCAAAAATATGGCGGTACGTCTGTAGGCTCGGTAGAGCGCATCAAAGCAGTCGCTCGTAGAATCCAAACAACCGTACAACAGGGAAATCGAGTTGTAGTAGTAGTATCGGCAATGGGTAAAAGCACCGATACTTTAGTTCGGTTAGCTGATGAAATTTCCAGTAATCCCTCTCGTCGGGAAATGGATATGCTGCTATCTACAGGAGAACAGGTTTCCATTGCCCTATTGAGCATGGCTTTACAAGAGTTAAACCAGCCAGCAATTTCACTTACGGGAGCGCAGGTAGGGATTGTCACTGAGGCAGAACACAGTCGCGCCAGAATTTTGCAAATTTGCGATAAAAGAATTACCAGACATCTCGATAAAGGAGAAGTTGTTGTAGTTGCAGGGTTTCAGGGAATTAGCAACACAGAAGACTTTGAAATTACAACTCTGGGCAGGGGTGGCTCTGACACTTCGGCAGTGGCTCTGGCGGCGGCTCTCAAAGCTAACCGTTGCGAAATTTATACCGACGTACCTGGAATTCTCACTACCGATCCCCGCCTCGTGCCTTCGGCTCGCTTGATGGAAGAAATTACCGCCGATGAAATGCTGGAATTAGCCAGTTTAGGAGCTAAAGTGCTGCATCCCCGCGCTGTAGAAATCGCTCGTAACTTTGGCATCCCGCTGGTAGTCTTGTCAAGTTGGAGCGATGCACCAGGAACTAAAGTTGTATCTCCCTTGCCGCAACCGCGTTCTTTACAGGGACTAGAGCTAGCCAAGGCGGTAGATGGAGTGGCAGTAGATACAGATCGAGCCAAAGTCGCCCTATTAAGAGTACCAGACCGCCCTGGAGTTGCCGCTCGTTTGTTTGGCGAAATTTCTCGTCAAGAAATAGATGTCGATCTAATTATTCAATCGATTCATGAAGGTAATTCTAATGATATTGCTTTTACCGTATTCGATCGCTTACTTGCTAAAGCCGAAGCCGTAACCGAAGCGATCGCTCCTGCCTTACGCAATTATCCCAACTCTACAGATGAAGCAGAAGCTATTGTCGAACGCGATATCGCTCAGGTTGCTATTTCTGGTGCGGGAATGATCGGTCGTCCTGGAATTGCCGCTATGATGTTCCAAACTCTTGCCGATGCAGGAATTAATATTCAGATGATTTCTACTTCGGAAGTTAAAGTAAGCTGCGTTATTAATAAAGCAGAATGCGATCGCGCTTTGGCAGTTCTCGCCCAGGCATTTGATGTCGAACTCAATGCCCAACCAGCCACAACCAGATACGAATCTTCAATCGCTCGTCCGCCAGTTCGAGGGGTGGCATTAGATAGCCAACAGGCACAAATTGCGATTCGCCACGTCCCAGACCGTCCTGGTATGGCAGCACGAATTTTTGGTTTGCTAGCTGAGAAAAAAATTAGCGTCGATTCGATCATTCAATCTCAACGCTGTCGCATTGTTAACGATATTGCTACCCGCGATATTGCTTTTACGGTAGTTCGCTCGGATGCAGACCGCGTCTGTGAATTGATTTGCGAATTAAACTGCGGTGAAGTTTCGGCAGACAAAGCGATCGCCAAAGTTAGCATAGTCGGTGCGGGAATGATAGCTCAACCAGGGGTAGCAGCCAAGTTTTTTGCAGCATTGGCTACAGAAAATATCAACATTAGAATGATTACCACCTCGGAAATTAAAATTAGCTGCGTAGTTGACGAACACAATGGAGTAAAAGCCTTAAAAGCCGTTCACGAAACTTTTGAATTGTCTGGAGAACAGCGCGTTCGAGTTTCTGCTTGATATAAAGCTATAAGCTTTTACTTAATGCCTTATTTAATTCATAGAAACCACTCAACTACAAATCAGGCTTGAGTGGAGTTACTTTCTGTTGACTGAGAAGTTTTGCTGCTGCAATTGCAGTTTACTTCTTTGCTGTAGCCAATACCGCGATAGGTAAACATAGCTAAAGATTTGGAAAATACTCGCAGGTAAGGCGAAAGCTCGGAAGCTTTGCCACGATATTTGCCAGTGACTTCTGAAGTAGATAAATTGAGATTTGGTAGAGTCTGAGTTTGGTATTTTGCACCGCGATAAGTTAACTGCATAGTTCTGCTCCTGTTTATTGCTAGTAAGTAATGCAATCGCTGCCAGAATTATTTGGTTTGCTATTACTTATTAGGTGCGAGATAGTTTACTAATGCAGTTTTAGGCAAAGTTAACTATTATTTTTTCGTTCTTCTAGTTTCAAACGAATCTCGGCGTGTTTTTCCTTGGTAATGGGATAGAAATAAGCCAGAATCAACCCGAGAATTAGAGCGATCGTTGGTAGTGGCGCGACGGCAATCCGAATGGCTAGCAAAGCACTGTCTGGCTGAATGGGAATCTCTCCCCCTGGAGGTCTTTCGACAAATCCCGACCACTCTAAAGCCAAGCCTACTAAAAATAGAGCTAGTGCCAAACCAAATTTTTGCAGCAGCACCATAAAACTATAGAAAATTCCTTCTCGTCTCTGTCCTGTATTTAGTTCGTCCAGTTCGATGACATCGGGAATCATCGACCAGGGAACCAAATAGGCTACCGATACGCCACAGCCTGCCATAATTGCCAGAATATAAAGCAAGGTAGTTTGTCCTGGCTGAATGAGAAATAGTCCTCCCTGAGCGATAATCCAAATCAGCGAACCGAGAAAATAAATTACTTTTTTATCTAGCTTTTCACCGACCCATTTCCAGAAGAACAACATTACTAATGCCGTTCCCTGAACTGCGATCGCCACTAAGGGAAAAGCCGCCTCATCCATGCCCATCCAGCTAACTACAAAATAAATTAAAATTGAAGCCGTAAGCTGAACCGCCAGCCAAGAGCATAAATAAATGCCAATGATGTAGAGAAAAGGTTTATTGGTAAAAGCAATTTTTAACTGTTCTTTTAATGGGGTGGTGGGAACGGTATTGGCTTTGTTTCTGGCTTCAACTGCCAAACTATCGCTCAGGTGAGTTTCGACTTTGGCATAAGTTAAAGTCAATCCAAAGGCGGTAAGCTGAATACCGATAAAAATCCCCAAGACACCGTATAAAACTATCGCTGCCGAACCTAAAGTTAAATTGTAAATACCGTAGGCGATTGCTGCAATTCCCAAGGCAGTCAACCCCAAGCCGAGAATTTTTCTACCCTGTCGTCCCAAGATTGGTGAAGCGCCTCGTTCTTGAATTGACAGCGTACACCACAAAAGAGCCACCATCGAGATTAGCGTACTAACCCCACCCAATACTAAATATTGCTGCTTGGGATTATCGTATGCTCGAAAGACAAAAATCGCCAGCATCAAAGATAAAATACTGCCGCCAATGGAGAAAGCAAAGCGATAACTATTGAGGGTGGTTCGTTCGTTATAGTCTTGGGTTAGTTCTGGAGTTAGAGCCGTGTAGGGCAAATTTACTACCGTGTATGCCAGATTAAAGAAAATGGCGATCGCAATGTAATAGGCAAATTGACCCCAGTTATTGACCGTTACATCGTCGCTAAACTCAGGTACGATCCACTGCAAGAAAAAGAAAATTCCAAAGGGAATCGTGCCAAATAGCATCCAGGGAATCCGTCTACCCCATTTACTACGGGTGCGATCGCTCAAAATTCCCGCGATGGGGTCATTAATTGCATCGCCAATTTTGCTAATTGCTAAAATACTGCCAGCCAAACCTGCGGGTAATCCGGCAACATTAGTAAAAAAATAAAGCAAATAAAATACTAGTATATTCGCCGTAATCGCAGGTCCCATGTCTCCAGAACCATAAGCCAGCTTAGTGGTAAAATTTAGCTTTTCTCGATCCATTGGCTTCCCGTTAATATGTGATTATTGTCTAGATTCACTACAGTTATGACAGATTTATACGTCTCTTGGTCGGATTATCACCAAAAAATTGAAACTTTAGCGGTTAAAATTCACCAGTCTGGCTGGCAGTTCGATCGCATTGTTTGTATTGCCAAAGGCGGTTTGCGTGTCGGGGATATTTTTTGTCGTTTGTTCGGACAACCTCTAGCTATTGTCACTGCTGCTTCTTATGGTGGAAAAGATAATCGTCAGCAGGGTGAAATAGCTTTTTCCCAACATCTATCGATGATTGAAGCCGAACTCGGCAAAAAAGTTTTATTAGTAGACGATTTAGTAGATTCTGGAGTTAGTTTAATCGAATCGTTAAATTGGCTTAAAGCAAGATATGGTGAAGAGATAGAAGAAGTTCGCACCGCGGTAATCTGGTATAAGAGTACTTCTAAGATTGCTCCAGATTACTATGTCGATTATCTTCCCGATAGTCCCTGGATACACCAGCCTTTTGAACGCTACGAACAACTGTCTGTTGCCCAATTGGCCCAAAATTGCCCTGATTACACTTCGGCAGATGTATAGTTACATAAAATAGTTTTTGTGCTTAGACTCTATGAAATAATTTAGGCTCTAGGTTTTAAGCATTTTCTGTAACTGCTATTTTTTTAGTACCTTTTTTAAATAAATACGATCTTTGCTGTTTATAAGATTACAGTTAGGCGATCGAAGCAAATACTTTTAAAAAATTATCGAATACGCTCTATAAAGTATATGAATAATTCGTCTGATTACGTGTATTTACTGTAGACATTCAGGCTAAAAGAATATTATTTTATATCTTAGATTGTAGATTGCTTCGGTAATTCTAAGGTGTAGGAGTGATTTTACTGGTAGTAATAAATACCGAATTAAAGCCAAAAAATAAGGGATATTGTCAGCCAAACAATATCCCTAGAACCAACCATATAGAACTGTTAAGCAATATCTATATTATAGAGTCGTAAATTGAGGAGTGCTTTAGTAAAGACCTACTACACTTCCTTACCTATATTTTATAACGGGGATCGCTCATTTAGGAGCTTTAAACTTCTGACTTTCTGACTTTGCTCTAACAAAAGCTTTTCTTTACTGGTTTATGCTTTTGTAAATTTTTTTTAAGCAACATTACAATTAGGGAACACTGGTCAAACAAGTTTAACTAATGCTACAAAAATATTGTAACTACGAGCAACCACAGACTTTAAAACAAGCTCAATTGAGTTGCAACCTTTAAATTATTCCAAGGAAGAGTAAGAAGGGAAGAATTTTGCTGTTGTAATAAAGAATAAAAATATCGTGCCGTATCTGTCGAACGCTCTTCTTGAGGACAGTGTACGAAGAAATAAACGGTTTTGCCCTGACGCAGCCAGCGATCTATGATTTGAGTCCATTCTTCTAAATAAGATTGGTTGTATTTTGCCTGGGGATGGCTAATAAAACGTACTAAACTACAGTTATTTGTGACAATGGGTTGCACTGGAACCTTGGGCTTGCGGCGAGTAGAATTAGCCTGGGGATCTTTTGGTGAACTGTAAATTGGGCGAGTATCTAACAGCACTCTAGCAACATTCATTGCTGTCAACATTTGGTTGAGGCGATCGCAATATGGTTGCTTAAACCAGTCTAAATGACGAACTTCCACTGCTAGAGAAACTTTGTTATCAATAGCTTGCAAAAATGCTGTTAAATCGTCAAAATATTGGGGACTATAGCTTGGTGGTAATTGAATAAATACCGTTCCTAGGCGATCGCCCAAACCAGATATTCTATCGATAAAGTTAAAAGCTTCTGGTATGGCAGCTTGCAGCAAACCGCTATGGGTAATTTGGCGGGGAAATTTGGGACAGAATTTGAATTCTGGTGAAGTTTGACTTGCCCACTTCGCTACAGTAGCAGCAGAGGGAACTGCATAAAAGGTAGTATTACCTTCAACAGCAGTAAAGCGTTGGCTGTAAAGCTGTAAAAAATCTCGCTCGCGGCTTTGGGGAGGATAAAAGTTACCTACCCAGGGTTTATAAGACCAAACCGCGCAGCCCAGATAAAAATTCACAAGCAGAGAAACAATGTCAGAGTTGAGTAATGGTAAAGTATATCTCGTCGGGGCAGGAACGGGAAATATTGCCTATCTTACTTTAAGAGGCAAAGAATTACTAGCCGAGGCTGAGATTTTAATTTACGATGCTTTGGTAGATTCTCAGCTATTAGCTTTAGTACCTGCTGACTGTTTACAAATCGCAGCAGGTAAGCGAGGCGGACAAACCAGCACTCCTCAAGATAGAATCAATCAATTATTAGTAGCATACTGTTTGCAAGGCAAGCAGGTAGTCAGACTAAAAAGCGGCGATCCCTTTATTTTTGGTCGAGCAAACGAAGAAATAGAGGCACTACAGACAGCAAATTGTGACTACGAACTCGTACCAGGGATCTCGTCGGCTTTAGCCGCACCCTTACTTGCAGGTATTCCTCTAACCGATAAGTATTTAAGCAGTTGTTTTGCGGTATTGAGCGGACACCAACCAGAACAGCTTGACTGGCAGGCTTTAGCGCGTATAGATACCTTGGCTATTTTAATGGGAGGACGTACTTTATCCGTAATTGTTGGAGAGTTAATAGCCAACGGGAGATCGCCTCAAGAACCAGTGGCAATTGTGTGTCATTGCAGCCAAAGACAGCAACAAGTTTTTTGGGGAACGTTAACCGATATAGTAAGTAAAACAGAGCAGATTTCTCTCTCTCCAGCAGTCATTATTATCGGACAAGTCGTGTCATTAAGCAGTCAGTATAGCGATCGCCAGCTTCCTCTCAAAGATAAAACTATCTTGGTAACTCGCGCTAGCGAACAGGCGAGTAATTTTACTGCCTTACTCGAACGACAAGGAGCAAAGGTTATCGAAATGCCAGCTTTAGTTATTACTCCTCCTTCAAGCTGGCAAGAATTAGACAAAGCGATCGCTACTATTGAGCTTTTTGACTGGTTGATTCTCACTTCGGCTAACGGCGTTAATTATTTTTGCGATCGCCTACTAAGTTTGGGCAAAGATTATCGAGTTTTAGGTAAGCTAAAAATTGCGGTAGTAGGTAAAAAAACCGCAGATGTTCTCTATAAAAGAAACTTGCAGCCAGACTTTATTCCTCCAGATTTTGTTGCTGACTCGCTGGTAGTTAACTTTCCCGAAGCTTTAAACGGCAAAAATGTTTTATTTCCCCGCGTTGAAACTGGTGGTAGAGAAGTATTAGTGAGAGAATTAACTAGCCAAGGTGGAGTAGTAACCGAAGTCGCTGTATATCAATCTCAATGTCCCGATCGCCTCGAACCTTCAGTTTGGCAAGCTTTGCAGCAAAAACAAATCGATATTGTCACCTTTGCCAGTTCCAAAACCGTTAAAAACTTTTATCATTTAATCGAACGAGAGTTACCAGCAGATACCAAACCAGAATCCATTTTAGAAACCGTTTCTATAGCTTCGATCGGTCCTCAAACCTCTAAAACTTGCGTAGAATTATTAGGCAGAGTAAATATTGAAGCTGTCGAATATACTTTGGAAGGATTGACCGAGGCGATACAAGAAGCTTCAAAATAGCGCATTGCATCATGATGGGATAGTTGAGATTAGCAGGGTGCAGGGTGCAGGGGAGATACTTTCAAAATCTCATCCCGTAGTTATGCAACGCCCAAAACAGATTAATTTTGTTACTCTTGGAATAATTCTTCAGCGCGAAAATGAAAAATAGATGGAAACAATATTAGCTAATGCTCTAGAAGCCTTTAACAAACACAGTGGATGGATTATCTGGAACTTGTTTTTAGCTTTTATTCCTTTAGTTCTTAGCTTTTGGTTGTTTCTTCGGCGTAGTAACAGGCGATCGCTATTTTGGTGGATCGGCTTAGTTGTTTTTATTCTCTTTTTGCCCAATGCTCCTTATTTATTAACAGATGTTATTCATCTAATAGAAGCAATCAGAGCGGGTTATTCAATTTGGGTTACTACTTTAATTTTTATTCCTCTACACTCTTTGGCAATTTTAATTGGTTGGGAGGCTTATACAATTTCTCTAATCGCTCAAAGTTATTATTTAGAAAAACAAGGTGCTAAAAAATATATTTTTGCCTGCGAGTTACTAACTCATGCTCTATGTGCGATCGGTATTTTCATGGGTCGATTTCGCCGCTTTAATAGTTGGGATTTAGTTACCAAGCCAGATGTTTTATTGGTTACAACTATAAGCGATCTAACTGATAAACAACCCTTGTTAGTAATTGCTATTACTTTTATTATTTTGACTGGCTTATATTGGCTGACCAAGCAAGTTACTTTAGGAATTATTTTGCGAATCAAGCTGTTTTTAGATGATTTGAATTCTGAAAACAATTCAAGATAGTTAGCAAAAAAACAGCAAAGAGGGTTTGTTGCTATTTATAATAACTATGTACTTATAGCAAAAATAGAATATTGGTTCAATGAGTTTGCATTACGACTGGGCAATAGCGTTCGACTTGAAACTAGACACGCCACAGTTGGTTATCGATACGCTTAAATACATGACTCGTTCGCAATATTACGATTTCGATACTACCTTCAACGATCTCTTTTTCAGAAGTATATAGTTGGAGGAGTATGCTGCAAATCAAAAGTGAGTCTTTTTCTTACTGCCCTGGTGAAGCTGGTAGTTTATTTCGCCAAGTCTACCAATACAAAAACGCCAAATTAGACCTTGAGTATCATTTGAAATTATTTCTCTAGCTTGAATAAGTTTTTCTATTCATTTCCAGCATAACTAAATCGAGCCAACCATCACAGACATTTTGACAAAAAGAGTGCGATCGCGCTAAATATTTTTCTATATCTTGCTGCAACTGTTGGGGAAAATCTGGACGATGTTGCCAGATGTGTTGTCTGTTTTCGTCAATCCAGCTTAAAATAATTGCTTCATCCACTTCAAAGTGACATTGAAAGCCATAAATATTGTCACTAATACGGTAAGCTTGATTGTGACATTTATCGCCAGTTAAGAGTAATTTAGCTTCATCTGGCAAGTCAAAAGTATCAAAATGCCACTCCATTATCCGAATAGGTTCGAGACAATTTTTTAGTAAGGGATCGGTTTTAGTAACTTCACTAAGTGGATACAGTGGCGTGAAGCCAAGTTCTTCTTCTTGATGTTGATAAACTCTTTTTCCAAAAGCTCTGGCAATAAGTTGCGCTCCCAAACAAATACCGAGAATGGGTAAATGTTTGACAGCAAATAAATGAATTAGGCGTACAATTTCTTCGAGATACGGATAGCTTTCGTCGTCTTCGGCATTCATCGCACCACCGAGAATAATCAAACCATCGTAGGAATTGATGTTAGTAGGAAGTACATCATTGGAAAAAAGAGTAACAATTTCTATATTTACATTTCTTTCGACGATGCACTTACCCAAATATCCTAAAGAAGCAAGTTGAGAATTTTGAATTATCAGCAGGTTCATAAGCGATCGCCATTTACTATAATTTATTTAGGTAATATACGACAACAATTTGCAAAACTAAAGTGTACATGACAAATCCCAGTCTTACTTTAGAAGAAATCAAACAAATAATTTTTCAGTTGTCAATACAAGAACAAATAACACTAATTGAGGATTTAGAAGAAAAACTATCAACCACTCAGATGATGCAATTAGCTGAAACTGGTTTTTCTGAATGGAATGACGAAGAAGAAGATATTTATGATATCTAATCCTCAGCTTGAAGAAATATGGCTAGTTAAATTCCCTTTTAGCGATTTAACGTCAGCAAAACTCAGACCTGCACTAATTTTATCGGTTCATAGAGAAGAAGTGATTATTTTGGGGATTTTTTCTAAAATTCCTACGGGTAGTTTACAAGCTAGCTGGGTACTCATTGAAAACAGCAATCCTCAATTTGCTCGATTGGGCTTGAAAAAAACATCTTTGATTAGAGTAGATAAAATAGCTACAGTTAGTAAATCGGTTTTGCAAAGAAAACTAGGTACTTTATCTACAGATTTATTAGTTGAAGTTCAGAAAGCTTTGAAGATAGCTCTTAATCTTGCTTAGAAATGCAAGATAAGCTAAGTCGCATTTAAACTAAGTTGTCTTATAATGACTGCTTGGAAGTGAAGATAAATTTCATTCTCTAAGCCACTACACTATCTACCTGTAAAAAATCTCTTACTGCCTGTAAATAACTTTCCTTATCTTCCAGCATAGGGAAATGAGATGTTTTGGGCAATTCGACATAAGTAATATTGTTGTTTAGGGCGGCGGCTTGTTTACCCATTGCAGCGGGAATAATAATATCTTTTTCACCCGAAATCATTAGAGTGGGAACGCTAATTTTGGTAAACTCTTTTGGCATTATATCCACAGCTTTTTTGCTTACCGAAGTATAGATCGTGCCTGCGGCTGCGTCGTAATCTGCAAGTAAAAAATCTTCTAAAAAAGCCACGCGATCGCGCTTATTAATGGGACGATGGAGAAACCGCGCCATAAACATCTGGTCGGCAAAGGGAACTTTTAAAAACCAGTTGTAGCGAAACTTGACTACATAGCCGCCAAACTTATGAAACGCGGCAAAAGCCTTGGCATCGTATTCAAAGATACCATTGCAGGTAAGAATTGCCTGACGGACGCGATCGCTATGGCGGTTGATAAACAAAGCGGCGATTGAGGCACCCATCGAATGAGAATTGAGATAAACTCGGTCTAGATTTAAAGCATCTAACAATAATGCCAAATCGTCGGCATATTCTTCTAATTCGTAGTCAATCTCAACTGGTTCGGTGGGTAAAAGAGAACGTCCAAAACCCCTGAGATCGTATAGCAAACAGTCAAAATCATTAGCTAAAGCTTCGGCAGTACTGCGCCAGTATCTTGCCGAACCACCCCAACCATGAACGAACACCATTACGGGTTTGGTAGAGTTGGATGAGTTGCGAATCCATTCGTAGTAGTGATTTACACCGCGAATATTTACTATAGGCATTTTATCTATTATGAGCGTGCTGATTATAGATATTTAGTGTAGTGTTTAATACATTAGAAATTTCCCCCAAGTTAAAATTAATTCACTTCTGGTTTTACTAATAAATATATGGAACTCAACGGTAGTAGTCCCGCGATCGATTACGATGATTTATTCGATACTATTAGCGAATTAGTTTTATTACACTCTCCTAGCGGTGTAGAAGCAGAAATAGACAAAGTATTGCTCGATCGCTTTCAAGCTCTAGGGGTAGAAACCTGGCAAGATAGAGCCAGTAACATTATTGCTAAAATTCCTGGTAGCAAAGAAGGAAATGCGATCGCTATTACCGCCCATAAAGATGAGATTGGAGCGGCTGTTAAGTCTATCGAAGCAGAAGGATGTCTCCAGGTACGTCGCCTCGGTGGTTCGTTTCCCTGGGTTTATGGTGAAGGGGTTGTAGATATTATTGGCGATCGCCAGACAATTAGCGGCATTCTCTCTTTTGGTTCCCGTCACGTTTCCCACGAATCTCCCCAAAAAGCCCAGCAGGAAGATGCCCCTTTATTATGGGAAGATGCTTGGGTAGAAACTAAGTGTACTGATGAGGAGTTAGAGAAATCTGGCGTTCGTCCTGGTAGTAGGGTAGTAGTAGGCAAACATCGCAAACGACCATTTCGCCTCAAAAACTATATAGCTAGCTATACCTTAGACAATAAAGCCTCGGTAGCTATCTTGCTGTTATTAGCCAAATATCTGACTAACCCTCCTGTAGATGTTTATTTAGTAGCTTCGGCAAAAGAAGAAGTTGGGGCGATCGGGGCTTTATACTTTACTCAAAACCAAGCTTTAGATGCCTTAATTGCCTTAGAAATATGTCCTTTAGCGGCAGAGTTTGCTTTACAGTCCGATCGAGCACCAGTGTTGCTATCTAGAGACAGCTATGGAATTTACGATGAAAACCTCAATGCCGAAATCTTGCAGGCAGCTAAAAAAGCGCGTATTCCCCTCCAGTTTGCCGCGCTAGAGGGTTTTGGTAGCGATGGTTCGATCGCCATGAAATTCGGACACGTAGCCAGGGCAGCCTGTTTGAGTTTTCCCACCGAAAATACTCACGGATACGAAATTGCCCATCTAGAAGCGATCGCCAACTGCGTCAAAGTTTTGTTGTCTTATGGTTCTAACAGTGAGTTTTTAAAAGATATGTACTAACAATGAAATTTATCGGAATCGATTTTGGTTGGGTATCGGGTGATAGCGGACTGTGTTGTTTGGAGTGGCATAACAATAAACTAAAAATTTTAGAACTAACAACAAAGGCAGAAATAACAGAGATTTTAACCTGGATCGATCGCCATGTATCGGACAACGAACCTGCTTTGATTGCCGTAGATGCACCAACAATTATTCCCAATCAAACAGGAACGAGATTACCAGATAAATTAACCCACAAATACTTTGGTCGCTATCATGCAGGGTGTTATCCTGCCAATTTAAATCGTCCTTTTGCCGATCGCACTACTAGTTTTGGTCTTAGTTTGTCAGCCAGAAACTTTATTCACGCACCAGCGATCGAAGCACAAAAATTAGGTCGGTATCAAATCGAGGTTTATCCCCATCCTGCCATAGTAAATTTATTCGGTTTGCAAAAAATTTTAAAATATAAAAAAGGCAAGCTGGCAGATCGTAAAACGGAACTAATAAAGCTACGCGACTACATTGTTAATCAGCTACCACTATTAGAACCATCATTAGCAATCCTCGATACAGAAACCAGCCTGAAAAATCTAGTACCTATAATTGACGACAAAATAACGGGAAAAGAACTCAAGGCAATTGAAGATCGGCTAGACAGTTCGATCTGTGCTTATGTCGGTGCGTACTGGTGGTATTGGGGAAAAAGCAAAAATTTGGTTTTGGGAGATGTTAGTACGGGCTATATTGTCGTTCCCGCATCGCTGTACCATTAAAACATGGCACAATAAAAACGTTTTCTAAAAAAATCATTAATCATACTGAGTAGAATTCTCTGCTAGTAATTTTATTTACTGTTAAACAAAAAAATTAATATGACTGCAACACTACCCGCACCTGCCAAAACTCGCCGCGTAGTTTTTCCCTTCACGGCAATTGTCGGTCAAGAAGAGATGAAGCTGGCTCTAATTTTAAATGTTATCGACCCAAAAATTGGTGGCGTAATGATTATGGGCGATCGCGGTACGGGCAAGTCCACTACAATTCGCGCTTTAGCCGACCTCTTACCAGAAATTGAAGTAGTAGCAGGAGATCCTTTTAATAGCGATCCAGTTGATTCTGACTTGATGAGCGAAGAAGTCAAGCAAGCGATCGAACAGCAACTTCCCATCGAAATTGTTAAGAAAAAAGTACAAATGGTCGATCTACCATTAGGCGCAACCGAAGACCGCGTCTGCGGCACTATTGATATTGAAAAGGCTCTGGCAGAAGGAGTTAAGGCATTTGAACCAGGTTTGTTAGCCAAAGCCAATCGCGGTATTCTCTATGTAGATGAGGTCAATCTGTTAGACGACCATTTGGTAGATGTACTACTAGACTCGGCTGCTGGCGGTTGGAATACCGTAGAAAGAGAAGGAATATCTATCAGACACCCCGCAAGATTTGTCATGGTCGGTTCGGGTAACCCCGAAGAAGGAGAATTGCGTCCTCAGCTATTAGACCGTTTTGGGATGCACGCCGAGATCCATACGGTCAAAGAACCAGAATTAAGAGTGCAAATTGTCGAGCAAAGAGCCGAATTTGATGGCGATCCCAATGCTTTTTGTCAGAAATATTTTGAAGAGCAAGAAAAATTACAGTCTCAAATCGTTCGGGCGCAAGAGTTACTGCCTCAAGTTACTATCGATCGCGATTTACAGGTCAAAATTTCAGAAATTTGCTCCGAACTAGATGTAGACGGGTTGCGAGGCGATATCGTTACCAATCGTGCTGCTAAAGCACTTGCGGCTTTTGAGGGACGCAGCGAAGTTACTATTGAAGATATTCGTCGCGTTATCGTCCTCTGTCTGCGCCATCGCTTACGTAAAGATCCTCTGGAAAATATTGATTCTGGTTACAAAGTAGAAAAATCCGTAGCGCGAGTTTTTGGTTTAGAAGTTGCCGAGTAGAATAAAACGAGGAAGCGCGCCGAGGTTTCCTCGGCAAGCGCAAGTCTCGTTTAAAAGTCCAACTACTTCTCTACTGATACAACTATGGTCGATAGCACAAACGGCAAAGAACCGCCTTTAATTGAGTTAAGAGGGGTTAGCAAATGCTTTGGCAACAAAGTAATTCTCGATCGCGTCGATTTAAAGATCGATCGCGGTGAAGCTTTGGTAATTATCGGACCTTCTGGTACTGGTAAATCTACAATTTTGCGAATGATTGCTGGTTTGATCCCTATAGACCGAGGAGAAATCTATATTAGAGGCAAAAAACGTCTGGGTCTGATCGAAGATGCAGAAGACCGAATTGTTATCAGTATGGTGTTTCAACAAGCAGCACTGTTTGATTCTCTAACGGTCGAGCAAAACGTAGGCTTTTATTTATTCGAGCACTCCGATCTAAGCTACAAACAAATCAGGAAATTAGTTGATGAAAAATTAGAAATGGTAGGACTATCGGGAACTAATGATAGCTATCCTGCCGAATTGTCTGGAGGTATGCGGAAGCGAGTCAGCTTTGCACGGGCGGTTATGTCTAATCCCGAAGACGAAGACAGTAAAGCCGATGTAGTGCTTTATGACGAACCTACCGCAGGTCTAGATCCGATCGCTTCGACGGTGATTGAAGATTTAGTGCGTGACTTACAGTGTACCGAAAGAGGGTGTGGTACTTATTTAATGGTAACTCACCAAGAAAGTACCATCCGCCGCACTGCCGATCGCGTTATCTTTTTATACGGAGGCAAAATTCAGTGGCAGGGAAAAGTCGAGGAAATCGATACTACTGATAATCCTTTGGTCAGGCAATTTTTTAGTGCCAGTATTGAAGGTCCAATTGGAGTCGGCGATTAAACTATATTTAAGAGTGAGAGGATAGAATTTATCATGCGATCGCGCACTGTAAGAGAAGGCTCTGTCGGTTTATTAATTATCGTTGGTGTTGCCTTAGTAGCAGGAATTGCTCTTTGGTTGAGAGGAATTAAGTTTGGTAGCAGAAGTTACCAAATCCAAGTCGAATTTCCCGACGTTAATGGTATTCAAGTAGGTGATGGAGTTCGCTACCGAGGACTGAGAGTAGGCAAAATTGCCAATATTCAATCGGGTACTAATGGAGTCGATGTTACTCTCGAAATTTCTTCTTCTGACTTAGTTATTCCCAGAGATGTCAACGTTAAAGCTACAAGTTCTGGCTTGATTGGCGAAACCTTTATCGATATCATTCCCGAAACTCAACTATCGGCAGACCAGTTAGAGTTAAATCCCGTTGGTAACAATTGCAATGCTAACGCGATCTTATGCAATAATGCTCGCCTTCCTGGAGAAAAAGGTTTGACTCTAGACGATTTGCTGCCCTTGACCTACCGTTTTAGCCAGCTTTACGGCGATCCAGAGTTTTTTGCCAAAATTGATTCTGTAGTTGTCAATGCCTCTAGAGCCGCCGCAGGAGTAGCCGATCTGAGTCAAGATGTCTCTTTGTTGGTAAAAGATGTCGAACGAGAGCTTGCTGGCGTTTCGCAGATAACTAATAATTTGAGCGATATTGCTAATAATACTTCTAGCGAATTAGTGACCACCGCTCAAAAATATCAGACTACTGCCGATCGCGTCAGTGAATTAACCACCAATGTCAATCGCTTATTAGAACAAAATCAAGGCAATCTAACTACAACTTTAAATAGTATTAGTACCACGAGCGATCGCCTGCAAGGTTTGATTGTCAAACTAGACAATACTTTAGGTACTACCGACACCGAACAGCTAGCACAAAATTTAGAGACTCTCACGGCTAATGCTGCAGCAGCATCGGAAAATCTTAAAAATATTTCCGAGACATTTAACGATCCCAACAGCTTGGTGACGCTGCAACAAACACTAGACTCGGCTAGAGTTACTTTTGCCAATGCTCAAAAAATCACCTCCGATTTAGAAGCTTTTACTGGCGATCCTGCATTTTTAGAAAACGTCAGAAATTTAGTTAACGGCTTGAGTAATTTAGTTTCTTCTGCCGACCGTCTCGAACGTCAAATAGAAACTAGAGCTACGATTAGTTCTGCCAGTGCGCAAGGCGCGATTACGCCCCGCGTACCGCCAAAGGCGATCGCACCAATAAATGAAACTCTATCTTTTTCCAAGTTTCAGCCAGAGTCAACAACTAATTTTTCTTTCGATAAAAATAAACATCAAAGTAATGAATTTTGGCAAGAAAAATAAGGTTAGATTGGGTCACATTTTAAAACTAATAGTTTTTATATTTAATAAATATAGTTATTCCAAAAAGAAACTATAGGTATTAATTAACTAAAATGACTATAAAACTTGTTTTTCGTTGCTTCTCTTAAAACTTCTTTTGTTCGCGACTTGACACAGATTATTTTCGATAGCTAGAGTTGCCTACCCATTCGGAACTAGAGTTGCAGGTTATTTTATCAAAGCGACGAGTAGAACTTGCGTCTTTAAGATTAGCTTGGGCTAAATAAGGTTTGATTAACTTAACAATTTTAGACCAAGAAAATTCACCATTGGGTAAATACTTGGCTAACTCTTGCAAGGCTTTTCTAGCTTCTTCAATATCCTTAGTATCGTCGTTAATACTTGGCTCAGTAGATTCAATCAAGGGAACGGAATAACGCAATAAATCTTGCTGTACCGCCGCAAAACCTCGACGAACGGCTTGAGTAATTTCTACGCTGTGTTCCGCACGTCCTTTTAATTTTTGTTTGTTAAATCCTTGCTGAGAAGAAGCATATAAAGCTGGCAATCTATTTAACGCATAAGTAGCTACTTCTAAAAGATTGATTTTTTTGACAACATTTGACGGATAGCGGCGAATTTGTCTGTCAATTTCTTCTTTAACTAAAATTTCCATGACATTGCGATTTACCCAGTTGCCCTCTTGCGCTCCAATTTTCATCAATCTATCTCCGTTAATATTTTTTTAAGTAAATAAAACTAAAAATTAAATATTTTGCTTTACTCCATATATACATAAATAAATTTAAATGACTAGATATGCCGTCACAGAATCGACAAACTTCATCTAAATTTTTAACTATTAGGTTGTAAAACTTACTTTACTTTATTGAAAACTTAAATTAATTCGGTAAAAGTAACTAAAAGGTTTTAGTCTAAAATAAGTATTCCTAAGTTTAGCTAGAGAGATAACAATGCGCTTACAACAAATGCTGTTTGTCACGCTGCGAGAAAATCCAGCAGAGGCAGAAATTCCCAGTCATCAGTTGCTGCTGCGTGCGGGTTACATTCGTCGCATCGGTAGCGGTATTTACGCTTATTTACCCCTAATGTGGCGGGTGCTGCAAAAAGTCTCTCAAATCGTGCGTGAAGAAATGGATAAAACAGGGGCGCAGGAATGTTTGTTACCCCAAATACAGCCAGCACAGCTATGGCAAGAGTCGGGGCGTTGGGATACCTATACTAAAGCCGAAGGAATTATGTTTTCCTTAGTCGATCGCCAGCAGCGAGAGCTGGGATTAGGTCCCACTCATGAGGAAGTAATTACCGCGATCGCTAGAGATGCTATCCGTTCTTACCGTCAGCTACCGCTAAATTTATACCAGATTCAAACTAAATTTCGCGACGAAATTCGCCCTCGTTTTGGCTTGATGCGCGGTCGAGAATTTATTATGAAAGATGCCTATTCGTTTCATACCGATGAAGCTAGCCTCAAACAAACCTATCGAGATATGGATCGGGCATATAATAATATTCTCAAACGTTGCGGTTTGCAGTTTCGGGCAGTAGAAGCAGATTCGGGAGCCATTGGCGGTTCTGGTTCTCAGGAGTTTATGATTCTAGCAGAGGCGGGAGAAGATGAAATTCTTTACACCGAAGACGGTAAATACGCGGCAAATGTTGAAAAAGCGGTTTCTCTGCCAACCGATGCCGTAGCTTCGCCATTTACTAGCTACGAAAAGATAGAAACCCCAGACACCGCAACTATTGCCAAACTAGCAGAGTTTTTAAAATGTTCGCCTACCGCGATTGTTAAAAACGTTCTTTACGAAGCTATTTACGACAACGGTATCAAAGTATTAGTTTTAATTAGCATTCGTGGCGATCTTGATATTAATGAAGTCAAACTGCAAAACGAATTAGTTAAACTCGCTCCCCAATATAATGCCAATACCGTCATCGGTTTGAACGTACCCGATGAAACGGCACAGAAGAAATGGGCAGCAAAACCTCTGCCTCTAGGTTATATTGCTCCCAATCTCGATGATGACTGTATTAGTCCTGCTAAAGAGGTGGCACCGAAGTTTTTACGACTGGCAGATAAAACGGTAGTAAAGTTAGAAAACTTTATTACTGGTGCTAATGAGTCTAGCTACCACGTAGTAGGAGCTAATTGGGGTAAGGAGTTTACCCTTCCAGAATTGGTGGTAGATATTAAAGCAGCTAAGGTAGGCGAACGCTCGGTACTAGATTCCAGTCAAACCCTTCAAAGTGCCAGAGGAATTGAAGCAGGACATATTTTTCAGTTGGGAACTAAATATTCTCAGGCAATGGGGGCTACTTACGCTAGCGAGGCAGGTACGGAAGAACCTTTGTGGATGGGTTGCTACGGTATCGGGGTTTCGCGTCTGGCACAAGCTGCGGTGGAACAATCTTACGATAAAGACGGTATTATTTGGCCAGTAGCGATCGCACCATATCAGGTAATTATCGTGATTCCCAATATGTCCGACTCCTCACAGGTAGAAACTGCCGAACAACTCTATCAAGAATTAAACCAGGCTAACGTGGAGACTTTACTAGACGATCGCCAGGAAAGAGCGGGGGCTAAGTTTAAAGATAGCGATCTGATCGGTATTCCCTATCGGATTGTTACGGGGCGCTCGCTTAAATCGGGAAAAGTTGAAGTAGTTAAGAGAGCTAACCACGAATCTCAAGAAATCCCCCTTGCTGAGGTGACTTCGACAATTAAAACTTGGTTGGAAAAAGATACATAGATAAAAGCATGGGAGCATTGCTGTCCTTAGCAGGGAGCAGGGAGAATTTTTCTTCCGTACTCTGTCCTGCTACTCTAACTCTTTAAAGCCTAGCAACTTCTTCGGATTTGTACTCGATTAGAAATTAAGGTTATCGCGCTTTGGCTTCAATCTCTCGCATTCTACTAATAGTGCAGTGCATAATTGTTACCGAGCGAACAATTCTATTTAGTTCGGTAGCCACTGGAGTCTGTTCTCGTATCGATCGCAAAGTAGGAGTTACGGCAATAGAATGAGCAGTCATTTCTAGGAAACGAGCTGCATGTAATTTTTCGAGGCGATCGCCAATAACTGCCAGATAATTATCTAAAGCTGGTAAAGGTTGGGGTTCTTCTCCTCGATTGAGAGCGGTGGCTAAATTGTCTAACACTCTTGCAATTGCCTCAGTAAGATCTTCGATGTGAGCAAAGCGATTTTCTTCACTGAGTTCTGCTAAATGTTCGCTCAAAGCAGTTACAGAGCTAAAAAAGCTACGAATATACAGCATTAGAGTCATAACGGGTTCGATTTCTCCGCGAATATGACGCGGTTCGCTAAATAATCTTTGGGCTGCTGCTTCGGCATTGGCGTTTTCTAATGCTGCTCGATGGCGCGATCGCTGTAGCGAACTTTCACCATCATTGTTTTTAGCTAAATATATAGAGATTACTGCCTGAAAATAAGCCAGATTAGCTTGAATCGTTTGCTCTAGTTGGGTGGGAAGCTGCTCTTTTTCCCAATTAGGAAACAGTAAGTAACTGCCCAAAAGTGCCAGCCCCCCTCCAATTAAACTATCGATAATTCGCAGGATGCCAATTTTCCAGTCTCCAACTCCAATAACGTTGAGTAGCAAAATAATTACGGGTGTGAGTAAAGTAATAAAAATGCTGTAGCTCAAAGAACGCAACGACATCGCACCAAACATCAACAGCAAAACCAATGAGGCGATCGCCACAGAGTTATGAATTTGAGTCACTAAAACAATGCCAATAATACTGCCGACAATAGTTCCAAGAACCCTTTGCCCCGTACTCTGAAATGTTCCACCAAAGTTAGGTTTTAGAGCGACCAGTGCTGTTAGAGTAATCCAATAACCTCTAGATATGGGCAACACATAAGCAATTAATTGGGCGGTGATGACAATCGCTGCCAAACGTAAAGCATGACGGAAAGAAACCGAACGAAAGTTAAAATTATTTTTAATCGTGTCCCACCAAAAAGAAGGTTGTGGCTGGGTTAGAAAGAAACTGTTCGAGGGAGTAGAGCTAAAACTCAAATTAGTCGCAATTTCTGCATCGGTATGAATTTGTTGTGATAGCTTAGTCAAACTCGTAACGATTTTTCTGAGATTGACGAGTTCTGCATAATCACTAGTTTGAATTTTAAGGGTTTGCTGATGGATGCGATCGCGCACGCTTTGCCATTGGTGTTCTAACGCCTCTATACTTCGTTCTAAATCTTCTAAACCCCGTCCAGTTTGAAAACTGGAGTTTTGGCTCAAAATCAAATAGGCTGATTAAGAGAAGAAAAATAAGATCGATTTGATGTTAAAAGTAGATTACGCTCGTTGGAATCAAAGCAAAGAGTTATTAAGAACAGAGGCATTGGCTGCCAAACATCCTCGAACAAGAGAGAGACTGATGGCATTGTATGAAATTAGTGAAGGGAAAAGTGCTACAAAGGTAGGGGAACAAACCCGAAGAAATCCCCAAACAGTAATGGAATGGGTGCATCGTTATAATCAAGAAGGTCTCAAAGCCGTCGAGTATCAAAGAACGGGAGGAAGAAACCCTTTTTTTCCGAAACGGTGCGAAAAGATTTAGGGAATCAAATCCAGAAAGCTCTTTTAAGGTCAGCATTAGCACCACAAGAAAGAGGGAGGAAATCTCAAGGGTTTCCACGTTGGACGTTAAAAAGATTCGTCCACTGGCTGAAACAGAAGTGGAAGATAAATTGTTGTCGAGAGACAGTCAGAAAAACTCTTAAGCAGATGGGTTTTTCCTGGAAGAAAGCGAAGAAGTTGCTTAATAAAGGCAATACCGCCAAAAGAGCTGAATTTGTCGAACAAATTACTGAATTATTAGAGGATGCACTTCATCAAAAGCGATTAATTATCTATATTGATGAAGCCCATATACATTTAGATACCGATGAAGGTTACGGTTGGTCAATTCGGGGAGAAAGGTTTTGGGTCAGCTCTAGTTCTCCTGGAAGAAAGAAAGTCTCTTTTTATGGTGTTTACCTCTATAATCAGGCGCAAACCAGAATTTTTCCTTATGAGAAAGCAGAGAAAATTAATACCATTGATGTTCTCAAAAAGTTGCGAGTCGAATTTCCCCAGCAACAAATAACTGTGGTTTGGGATGGCGCACCATATCATCGTGCTAAAGTGGTCACCGAGGCAGCATCAGCAATGGACATCCATCTTCTACAATTACCTGGCTATAGCCCAGATTTTATGCCTGTCGAACATCTTTGGCAATGGCTCAGAGAAGACATAACTTATCATGTTTGTTATGACCAACAACAAGAGTTAATTTCTGCTGTTGCTGATTTTCAGCATCTAATTAATACTACTCCACTGTTTTTAAGCGATCGCTTGTGGGTTAAAAAACACCTCGATCCAGAAGAAGAAAAACTACGGTTTTCAAAGTAGATGCGGTTTAAAGGTATCGATCGCTCTTTTTTTAAAGCAGTTGACAATCTCTGCAAACTTACTACTATTTGTTCTGTCCCTCTTTCGATTTCTGGTTGTAAAAGAGCGAATAAAGACTTCTGAGAAGCGATCGCGATTAATTCTGCCAATGCCACCAGGGAATTAGCAATTTGATTGGCATCTTCCAACAACACCAGCAATCGTTCTCCTCTGGGATTATCGGTTTTTTCTTTAGTCCAAACCGAAGTCCACATATCGCGGGCAAAAATTATATTTTGAATTGCTGCATCTTGTGTTTGTAAAAAATTTGTATCTTCCTGTTGCAAATTGGTTACTCGGTTCTGTGCTAACTGAGTCAATTTACTCAAAGCAAGATAGCAATCGGCAACTGACTGAATGACGGGTTTATAGGGTCGTACTATCCATAAGCTCAACGACAATACCATAGTCCACAGTCCGCCAGCCAGACAAAGCAGACATTGTTCGAGAATCGTAACCAAATTGGGAAACGACGAAAATCTAGCTAGTGAGATAATAAACATCATCGAAATAACTAAGCTAACTCTCGCCGCTGCCGCATCATACAAACCAGCCAAACCGAGGACAAAAATGACTGTAAAGGTCGTGGCAATAGTCAACCAAAAATTACTACTAACTAAATTGGCGATTAACAAAGCCAAAGTAATACCAACTGTTGCCGTACCGATTGCTAGAGCTTGCTGGCGATAAGTTCCATTAATATTAACCATTCCGACAAATAAAGCCGAGATAGTTGCGATCGCACTTGCCGTAGGTTTACCGAGAAGAAATCCTACTGCAATAGGTGCTCCTAAGACTAAAAGTGTTCGCAAGCCATAGATGTAAGCGGGTTTACCCTGCTGGAGTTGAAACTGCTGCCATAACCAACCAAGAAACTGCCGATTTTTTGGGGACATTAACTTACTGTCTGCGATGTAGAAATAAATACATAAATTTAGAATAAATTTGTGATGAAGGGAATTAAAGTTTTAATGAATCAAGATGTTGCAAAAATACATTTAGTAGTTGCTGCAATCTTTGTTATAGATGTTGTTCGGGCGATCGAAGTAGACATTTTAATTAACTGAGTCGCGTTACAAACTCACGACAGTAAATAAAAACTATGGCAGTATAAGTGTAATCACTTAAGTGAAAACACTCGTTCTAAATATTTTAGTTTTTATTTTTTAAATATGTTCTTCTCTCGCCTACTCAAGTTCACTCAAACTCTACCCTTTGTTTGGTTTAGCTGTCTGACAGGAGTAATTATTTTACAATGTCAGCAATATCGAGATTTTTTCACTCCATCTTCATCAAACAACTATTATCAAGAAGAACAAGAGCAAAAAAGATTGGTTAACGCTCAACAACAACTTCCTGGTTTAGATTATGACAACATAGTTGCTGATTGGACTTATTTGAATTTTATTCAATATTATGGCGATAAACCAGCTAGAGAACAGACTGGTCACTCATTGGTTACAGATTATTTTAAAACAATTAGCAGTTTCGATCCTCGTTTCTCTAAAGCCTATTTAACTCTTTCTACTGCTAATACTATCCATGCTGGTAAGCCCGAAGAAACTATTATTTTAATGGAAAAGGTTTTAAAGTCAGTTTCTCCAGAATCGCCAGAAGCTGCCTTATTATGGACAGCAAAAGGTTTAGATGAGTTATTGTATTTAGGGGATATTCAAGCGGCTAAAAATTCTTATAAAACGGCAGCAGACTTAGCTTCTATTCATGGAGAGAGCGGTGCAGAACTAGCTGTTCGCTATCGTAATACTGCTGAGTTTTTAGCTCAAAATCCCGACATTACTGAGGCTCAAATTTTAGCCTGGTCGCTGGTTCTTCCTAATATTCGAGATAAGCAGCACCGACAAGAAATTATCACTAAAATTGATGAACTTAAATCTAAATTACAAACTGCTCAAGAAACCGAGCAATAATTATTAACTAATGTTTATTTACTAACAACTAGCAACTAACGTCTAACTACCGTATTTAGTTAACTTCATTCTTGAAATTATACTTATTTTTATCGCGACACTCAAAAACTTTGGCTGGAGTTTCTAAATAGCAATCTTCAATGCGATCGACTCTCTTAATAGTAGACTCAAAAAAATCTTAGTAGTTTGGTGGTAGATAGCCTGGATGGTGTAAGTAAGCATCACCATCTTTGGTATTGAGTTTAGGTGCTCGTTCGTATACAGACTCCTTTTTTAAGGTTTGCAGTAATCGCTCGTAAACTCTGTCACCTAGTTTTTCTTTCAGGCGATTGGAAACTAGCAATGCTACCCCTGGAATATTTTTACTTTTACCAATAAGTTTAAGCTCATTATTTATTTTGCCAAAAGCCATAATATCTTCCTACAATAGTTTTTTGAGGTTTGCTAAGTATATCGACCCAATTAAATTAAAAACCTTTAAATAGCCATAATTCCCTTTTGCCTTTTGACTTTCGACTTTTGACTTCCGCATAGCGGTACTATGCTTCATCTTCAAACTTATATCCCACTCCCACTACAGTTTTAACAAAAGTAGGATTAGCAGTATCAGGCTCAATTTTTTTACGCAAGCGTCTGATGTGAGTATCGACTACACGTTCGTCACCAAAAAAATCATTACCCCAAAGCTTATCTATTAGTTGGGTACGACTCCAAACCCGACCTGGATAGCTGATAAAAGTCGCCAATAAATTAAATTCCAAAGTAGTGAGATCGAGATTTTCTGCCGCTTGAGAGTTTAGCTGACGAGTTGCAATACGCTGGTCTAAATCAACTGTAAAATGCTTGGTGCGATAAATTTGAGATGATTCTTGTGTGCTATGACGCAGACTGCGGCGCAATAAAGCTCTAACTCTCGCTACTAATTCTCTGGGGCTAAATGGTTTGACTAAATAATCATCGGCACCAGTAGAAAGACCAATAACGCGATCTATTTCTTCTCCTCTGGCGGTCAGCATCAAAATGTAAGGATCTTTAACGTTAGGCTGTTGGCGAATGCGAGTACATACTTCCAAACCGTCCAAACCAGGAAGCATGAGATCGAGAATTACTAAATCGGGTTCTTGCTGTTTAAAGCTTTCTAGTGCCAGTAAGCCGTTACTCGCGACCGCACAACTAAAATTTTCTCTTTCTAAGGTTTGTTTAATTAGTTGAGCGATTTCGCTTTCGTCTTCAACTATTAAAATTTCCATTTTTGCTAACCCCTACTAAGTAACTTCACTTAATTAAACATAAAATATTTTGATTTGGAGAGTAAGGAAGTAGGGAATTAGAGAAGTAGGGAGATTTCCTCAAGTCCTTTATATCCCCAAGTCCTCAAGCGTCGATCGGGGTAATTAGTTTGACATTTAATTAGTAAAGGTGTCAGTTGGTTGTAAGGTGAAATACTGATAAACAAGATGAGACATCTGCTGAATAAATTCTTTAGCCTGTGGGTCGTTGTCGGGACGCTTGACTAATACAGAGGCTATGTAGCGTTTACCGTTAGGCATATCGATAATCCCTGCATCTCCTAAAACTGATTTAATATCTCCTGTTTTGTGAGCGATTATCGCTCCTGCTTCTAAACCTTCAGGAAGAAGCGTATTACGGACAATACTTCTCATAATTAACAGCAGGCGATCGCGCGATTGTATAGAAACTAATTCGCCGCGAGCGAGTTGAACCAGTAAATTGCCCAAATCTTCGGTACTGGTAGTGTTAGTTCCTGTTAAATCTGGTAATGGGTTTTGCAATCTAGTAGCAGTTAAACCCAAATCAATAAATCTTTGATTGAGAGCAGCTTGTCCCCCCAAACGCTCGATCAACATATTAGTAGCAGTATTGTCGCTTACCGTAATCATTAAAGTAACAGTTTCGAGAGCGGTATATTTTGTGCCTATGGGTTCGTACTGCATACCACCCGAACCACCACCAACAACTTCTTCGGTTATAGTTAGTTCTTCCTGTAGGTCGATCTTGCCCGCGTCTACATCTTGGAAGAAAGCAATCAGTATTGGTAATTTAATCGTACTAGCGGAAGAAAGTGGGGTTTGACCATCAATACTGACATAGCTTTGAGTATCGAGATCGGCGAGAAATACTTTTGGTTCTAGTTGGGGATATTGAGCAGCTAAGTCTTCTAATTGGGCTTGAAGAGCGGGAATTTCTTTGCCCAACTCAGCAATAGGAAACAACTTTTCTAATCGAGAGGTATTGCTGTCGGCGTTTTCTGCCAAAACTTTATCTGGTGAAACATTATCTTGAGGTGAAGTTACCTGAAGTGAATTGGCTATAGAGATGGTCGTTCCCAAAATAGTACTCAAACCAACGGCAATTACTGCTAAATTTAGCGTTACCAAAAAAGGTATGTATAAAGGAGAAGCTCGAAAGCGAGAGTGCCAGAAAGTAGTAGGATGTTTAGCTGTTCTTGGCTGTAAATCGGCAGTAAACTTTTGGCGAGTGCGGCTTTTGGGCTGTTGGTGGTTGCTAGATGATAGTCGATTTACAGCTGCCGAAGTCGAATCGCTCCAGTTCGCACGACGGAATAATTTAAGACTGCGGCGAGCGCGATTGGCTTTTGGTTTAGAAATACTTTCGGGTTTGGGACTCACGGCTTGTTTCTTCTCCGACACAAATTAGAAATATACTACCCAGATTGAAAGAACGATCGGACGTAGAATTTTCCTACATTTACTACCCGCCCGATCTCTATTCTTTCGTTTTCGACGAGTTGTTTATCGACCACTGTATTTGACGGAGTATTCCTCGCAACATTGCTACCTCGTTACTTGTAAGCTCGGCTCGATTATAAAGCCGTCGAAACTTATCCATTCTGGCTGTAGCCGTATGGGGATAGAGATAGCCTATATCTAACAGTACAGCTTCAAGATGCTGGTAATAAGCTTCTAAAACTTCCAGCGAGGCGCTATTTGCTGAGTTAGCGTTGTTGCTGCCAGTAGGATTTTTAACAACGTCAACCGCAGACTGGGCAAAATTACTCGATTTCTCCTGTACGGTAACATAGCCAACAAACTTGTCAAGATTGTTTCGCCAGCTTTGGTACAGTTCGTAAGCGCAAACAGCCACCGCTTGCGCCAAATTTAACGAAGGATAATCGGGATGGGAGTCGATACAGACAAACCTCTGAGCGTATTTTAGTTCGCTGTTACTCAGTCCTCGTTCTTCGGCACCAAAAATTAAAGCGGTGTTTGAGTTTGGGGACAATAACCAGGGTAAAGCTGCTGAGGGAGATTCTAACTTAATCGGAAAAGTGCGCTGTCGAACGGTAGTGGCGATCGCTCTTTGACAGCCTACTAATGCGGTGGGCAAACTATCTACAATAACAGCATTTTCTAAGACATCAATAGCGTGTACCGCCATTTTTTTTGCTTCATCAGAGTAGCGATCGCAGCGGGGATTTACTAAGATTAATTGGGACAAACCCATATTTTTCATTACCCGAGCGATCGAACCAACATTTAACGCTCCTGCTGGTTCGACCAAAACAATTTTAATCTTGGCTAGGGGATTCACTAATCTTATTTGTCAAGTGATAGCTGCAATTCTGGCTTTGAGGGCGTGGAATATTCTGCCAATAGCTCGCGGAATTCTTTACCGTCAATAGTTTCTCGTTCGATTAACAAATCGACCAGGCGATCGACTGCCAATCTATTGTCGCGGATAATTGCTTTAGCTCGTTCGTAACATTCTACCGCGATCGCTCTAATTTGAGCGTCAATTCGAGCGGCTACCGATTCAGAATATTCGGCACGCTGCATCGAATCACCACCTAAAAAGACTGGTTGCTCTTGCCCTTCTAATGCCAGCAAGCCTAAATCGGACATACCGAACTTAGTTACCATTTTACGTGCCAGATCGGTCAGCATTTTAATATCTTGTTGTGCGCCCTGGGTCACTTCATCCCTACCAAAAACAATTTCTTCAGCCGCTCTTCCGCCTAAAGTCGCGGTAATCTGCGCCATAATTTTAGATTTAGATTCCAAACCCAGTTCTTCATCGGGGGTAAACCAGGTCAAACCGCCCGCACCACCTCTGGGAATAATGGTTACTTTCTCTACAGGGTAGTGATTGGGAGTTAGAGTGGCAACTACTGCATGACCGACTTCGTGATAGGCAATCAAACGTTTGTATTTACTGTCAATTAAAGGTATACCTTCCATTCCCGCCACGATGCGGTCTATAGCATCATTGATTTCTAGCATAGTAGCAGCAGCTTTGTAGCGTCTGGCGGTCAAAATTGCCGCCTCATTGAGTAAATTAGCTAAATCCGCCCCGCTAAATCCCGGGGTACGACGAGCCACAGCTTCTAAAGAAACTTCGGGATCGATTTTTTTACCCCGTGCGTGAACTTCTAAAATTCCCAATCTACCGCGAAAATCGGGATAATCTACTACTACCTGGCGATCGAAACGACCAGGACGCAACAGAGCGGGATCGAGAACGTCGGGACGGTTGGTGGCAGCGATAATAATAATGCCAGAATTGCCTTCAAAGCCGTCCATTTCAGTCAACAACTGATTGAGGGTTTGTTCTCGTTCGTCGTTACCACCGCCTATTCCCGAACCTCGTTGACGACCGACGGCATCAATTTCATCGATAAATACCAAACAAGGAGCGTTTTCTTTGGCTTTTTTAAACAGATCGCGGACGCGAGAAGCACCCACACCGACAAACATTTCGACGAATTCCGAACCAGAGATGCTAAAAAAAGGTACGCCCGCCTCTCCAGCGATCGCTTTTGCCAGCAGGGTTTTACCAGTTCCTGGCGGTCCAATTAACAACATCCCTCTGGGAATTTTCGCGCCTACGGCGGTAAATTTTTCTGGCTCTTTTAGAAAAGTTACTACTTCCTGTAGTTCTTCTTTAGCTTCTTCTATACCAGCGACATCGTCAAACTTGGTTTCAGTTTTGGCTTCCATCTGAAATCTGGCTCTAGATTTACCAAAGCTAAAAGCTTGACCAGAAGCATTTGCCGAACGGCGGATTATCATAATTAATCCTGCCAGCAAGACAAAGATAATTGCTAGATTGAGTAAAACGCCAACAGCAGTAGAGCGATCGATCGATTCGTCAACGCTAAAATCTATACCTCGACTGCGAATTTCAGAAATCAAACCTTCGTTGCGATCGAACAACAATACTTCTTTAGGTTCGGCGTTTTCAGGTTGTCCCTTTAACTCAACCCTGGCTGTATTGGTAGTTTTATCTAGTTCGACTTTAGTAACATCCCCTGCTGCTAGTTTTTCTTTAAACTGGCTATAGCTTAATTCGTTATCCGATTTTTGTTGTGCCAAAGCCGGTGTTACTGGCATTAAAGTCTGTAAAATAGTCAAACCTACAGCCAGTTTGCCGACAGCAGCAGTAATAAAATGTTTGCGTTGCGGTTTTCCTTTAGTAGTTAGCTTAATATTTGTACCAATATTTGGTTTTTTCTTAGAGATCCAACCCTTATTTTTCATAGGTAGTCTTATATAAAAAAATGGTATTCGAGATAATTTAAGCCTAACCAAAATATTTTGGTTTTCGCTACTATTTAACTCACTATGCTGGCGTTTTTCGGTGAACTCGTTTAAAAATCGACTTCGAGGGATATAAAAAAATTTTACAATAGCAAGTTTTTACATTTGTTTTGTAGCTTGAAGCCAAAATAGCTTTAGTTTTGTCCTTGGCGATAAAATTCAAACAGTGTCTAAGTCTAAAAATATTGCTATGAAAATTTGGCAAGTCGATTTTAATCATCTTCCTGCTACTAAAAACAATTTATCAAGACAGTGGGAATTAGTAATTTGCGATCGCGACACGGTTTATAGTGCAAGATGTGATTCAGAGTGGGCTAATTCGCAGTGGTTAGAGACTCAGTTTACTACTGTAGCTCAAAACGAGCTACCAAAAAAAATCCAGGTGTTTCGCCCTCAAGCCTTGGGTTTAATAACTTTAGCTGCCGAAAAGTTGGGCATTACTGTAGAAGCTACCAGACATACTGAAACTTTAAAGATTGCCCTTACTCAGAGAGCTAAATCTATACCCAACTACAATCCTTTAGCATTAGAAAAGCCTCCACCACAACCCCTACCAGAAAGTATTCGGGGTGATGAACTAAATTTTGCCAATATTGCCGCAGGAGAAATAGTAAGTTTGTTTGGCGATCGCCCGATTCCTATTCTCGACTTACCAGAAACTTTTTTACCTATAAATATGCGAGTTGCTTCTAACATCATGATTCCAGGAATTGTAGTTTATGGTGGTAAGAACTCGATGGTTTTAGCCCGTTGGCTACAGCAACAACAGCCCGTATCTTTAGACTATGTGACGACAGAAGTAGGTAAGTCTGGAGGTTTGGTTCTAGAAACAGGACTGGTAGATCGCTGGATCTTTAATACTTTTGCAGGGGAAAATACTATCCGAGTAGCAGAAGATTACCAGCAGAAAAAACAGATTAGTAAAGGACTGCATTTTTTGTTAATTCAACCCGATGATTCTGGCATGACCTATACGGGTTTTTGGCTGCTTAAAAATGAATCGTAGTAATTTTAGTTACAACCAACCTAGTTCTACGGCGCGATCGCGGGCTGATTTCGGTACGTCGCTAGCTACAAAATGTTCGTGCATCATCTGAACGCTAAGTAGATGATTGATAACCGCATCTAGCTGCACTCGTTCGGAAACTGGGGTATCTTCGTCGCCATGACGCTGAAGAACTTTCTTAACTCCTGCGTTATCTAGCAAACCGCTATCGGCGATCGCCTGCGAAGATAAATAATTGTCGGCTAAACCTCGCATTGCCTTTTGCTTTTCTAAATCGGTATGAGAAGGAGGAGCCATAAACGCAAATTTTTGTCGTTCGTAAAGTGCTTTGGGTAGTAAAGGACGCATCATTTCTCGTAAAATATATTTATCCTGACGACCCCGCAAGCGCATTTCGATGGGTAAAGTAACGGCAAATTCTACTAAGGGATGGTCTAGAAAAGCGGGACGAGCTTCTAAAGAGTTAGCCATATCCACGCGATCGCCCGCCCATCCTAAAACCTGAGACTCAAACTGAGTTTTGATCCAGATATACTGAGCTTTATCTAAAGGATGACGATTTTCAAGCTGCTTTCTATCTAAAGTCTGCGCGATCGCTGCACCAGGGGAGTAATCTTTTGTTGCCGTGCGATGTTCGGGATGTAGTAAATTGGGAACCAGAGATGCAGCAGATAACCACGACTGTAAGCAACTGGGGGTAAAGCCTACTATATCGGTGAGAGCGCGATCGTTGATGGTTTTTTCTGCTAACAAGTTTCCTTTAAATAAACTATTGCTTTCTTGCAGCCATGCCTGTAAATCGGCTTTTTCTTCGGGTGGGGCATTGTCCATACCGTGAAGAATATAATCTAGTCGCAGTTGGGGATAGCCAGCAAACAGTTCGTCGGAACCTTCTCCCGTAACTACCACCTTGTAGCCAGCATTGTGTACGTATTCACTCATTAACAGCTTAGCAACAGTAAAAGTATTGTAGATACTGCGTTCGGTATGCCAAATCGTCCTGCTAAAGTTTTCGTAAAGCTGTTCGCCGTCGATCGTCAGAATATCTTGATCGGCATTTACCGCCTCAGCCATTTCTTTGGCGATCGCCGTTTCGTCGTAATCGCGATCGTCAAACCCGATGGTAAAAGCTTTTACTGGCGACTGCTGACAGGCGGCGGCAACACCCATAATCGAGCAAGAATCGATGCCGCCAGAAAGATAACAGGCAACGGGTACATCGGCTTCTAAGCGTAACTGAATTGCTTCGACAAAATGATGGCGTAATTGCTCGATATACGCTTCATCGGGTAGAGATTTACCACGTTCGCCAAGGTGAGGAAAGTTTAAATCCCAATACTTCTGCTTGCGAACCTGTAAGCGTCCATCTCGCCGCTCAAAAGTTACCATTTGCCCTGGTTCTACTGCATAGATACCTTCAAAAGCAGTCGTACCAGGCACCATTAACTGCATCAGTTGGTGATAGAGTCCTTGAGAGGAAAAGCGGCGTTTTACGGCTGGATGTGCGAATAATACTTTAATTTCCGAGCCAAAAACCAAACCTTCTGGGGTTAGTGTCCAGTATAAAGGTTTAACCCCAAAGCGATCGCGCACCAATGTCAGACGATCTGCCGAGCGTTGGTAGAGTGCAAAGGCAAATTCTCCACGCAGATGGGGTAAAGCCGCTTCCAGTCCCAATCTGTCAGTTAAATGCAATACTAATTCTGAATCACACTTACTAAAAAACTGATAACCTCTTGAAGTTAAATCCGCTCGCAGATATTTATAATCGTAAAACTCACCATTGTGAATAACTGCGTACTCCCCATCGCGAGAAATAAACGGCTGCTGCGCTCGATCTGGATCTAGATCGATAATTGCCAGACGCGCCTGCCCAAAACCCACTCCGCGATCTTCAATTGTCTTCCAGCCAGCCTTATCGGGACCTCGATGAGATTGAATTGCTGCCATTGCGATTAGCGTCTCTGGATCGACAGGACGAGAAGGGTCGTGATTCATTACGCCAGCAATTCCACACATGGATCGATAAACTCTTATTTAAAACACTAAAAGCAGTATAGTAGATTGCTCGATCGGGTTTCTATAGAATGTCAGGCGATCGTTAATTTAAATAATTAATAATTTAAAGCATAAATTAAACAGAACGAGAATAATGTTTAGTTCTGTGAGACAGAATAAGATTAAACGAGCGTATGAACAAACCATAGTAGAAAAGCAGTGTATGACAGATAAAGAAGACAAAGCATTAGAAATTGCTATTCAGACTTTTGCTGAAATTAAAACTCGTTTTCCTCATCTACAGATAATTGATAACCGAGATGCCCCTGTAGAACTATCGGTAATCATACCCGTTCAGCAAGGACTTAAACATGAAGTAAATTTGAACTTTCAGAACAGAGATGAACTGCATTTTTCTGTCTCACACCTATGGTTGAGGTGGTTTCCTTGCACAAATCCTACTTATGTTAATGAGTATCTCGATGCAGTTTCAGGCTTTTTATCTGGAAAGTATCAAATAATCGAACATTACCGAGGCAGCAAATGTTTTAAGGCTGAATTTCAATCTCCCTGCGGTAAAGACTGGAAAACTATAGCCACGTCTAATCCCTTTCAACTGACGTTTCCCTGGGAAAAAAGAAGACTGGAAAAAGTGAGTAATACTTGAACTTAAGATTTGCTTTATAAACGGTTTCTCATCTTCCAGATGGTATAGTATTATTTATTTGCTCGATCGTGAGCCAATTGTATTGAGACTGCTAAACGGAGTGGTTTCTGAAATTGTACATCGAAACTTCGCTCCAAATGAATATCGGCAATGGTGGATTGGTGAAGATGATTGATGAAGAAGCAATTTTTCTTTGCTTTGTTTGACTGTTGTTAGTAATCTACACTTACAAAGCAGATTTAAGATTGAGATATTTGGTAAACGGCTCAAAATCTTTGTCCGAGTAAAGTAAGGGTAATTTATTTTCTATACAGTACGTTGCAATTAAACAATCGATGGTTTTTCTAATAGTAATGCCTTGCTTGCGAAGTTTTCGATAATTATTAGCAGATTTAATCCCATAAGAAACATTGCACAAAGAAATAAGTTCGAGTTCTGTTAATAACTGTTTAGCAAACCGATAATCTTTATCTGCTCTAAAACCTTGTAAAATTTCAGTAAGTATTAAGTCGCCAACAATCACTATAGTTGAAGACAGTAAAATATCTAACTTTTCTGTCTGTGCGGTATTTTTTCCGTTAAAATAATCAATCCAAACACTAGTATCTACAAGTACCATCAATCAATTCTCATGTGTTCGAGATCTCCTTCCCATTTAAGCTTTCCTTTGTATTGTTTAAGCTTTTCTTGTTTTCTTATTTGAATCAAAGTTTTAAGTCCGAGTTCTACAGCTTCTTTTTTGGTTTTTAATCCAGTCAACGCTAAAGCTTCTTTCATTAATTTATCGTCAATAACTATATTCGTACGCATAAATTATTTGATGTGTATATATATCTATTATTTTACGCATAGATCGTATATATCGCTATGTATAAAAGTTGCTAAGGGAGCGATCGCTTTTATCAAAGCATTTACAAAAATGTTAAATCGATCGCAATAAACCAAATTTCCTTATGTTATACCAGAGCTATAAATACTGTATACATAAGTCAAGTTTAGATAAGATATATGACCTTCTCGATTGTGGCTTGGGACGAAACTACACGCATGACTGGTGTTGCAGTAGCAACCAAACATTTAGCAGTAGGGGCATTAGTACCCCATGCTAAAGCTAATATTGGCGCGATCGCCACTCAAGCACAAACCAATCCACTATTGGGAATTTTGGGTCTTCAGTTGTTACAGCAAGCAGAGACAACTACGCCTCAAGAGATAATAGATACCCTGTTAAATGATGACAAAGACCGTCAGCAGCGCCAGCTTCATCTCGTAGACCGCTACGGTCATACTGCCGCGTGGACGGGAAAAAACTGCGTTGATTGGGCAGGACATTTTACCTTTCCTAATTTTTCAGTGGCGGGAAATATGCTGGTAGGAGAACGAACTTTAACCGCGATGGCAGATGCCTATCAAGCTAAGGCAGGCATGGAGTTTTGCGAAAGACTACTACAGGCTTTAGAAGCAGGAGAGGCTGCGGGAGGCGATAAGCGGGGTCGTCAGTCTGCTGCCATTTATGTGGTTCATCAAGATGATTATCCCCATCTAGATTTACGCATCGATCATCACGATAATCCGATCGCTCAACTACGCTATTTGTTTGAAGAATCTCGTAAGGATTATTATCAGTCTTTTCGCCAGTCGATGCCGACTAAACGTTTTCAACGCAATCTCAGTTTGTCTACTGTCGAGTCAGAATTAAAATCGGCAAAAAGCGTTTAGCAAGCAGCAATTTAGTACCTGAGCATCAATGTAACAATAAATAAATTTCTTTTAATAGACGCGGTCGCTTTGTAGCAATTTGTTGAGCGTTCGATCTTTTGTCACCAGCAACCAGAAAAATAAGATCGAACAGTAAATCGGAATGGAAATGTCGGAGCGAAAACGGATTGGTATTCTTACCAGTGGTGGTGACTGTGCTGGTTTAAATGCGGTAATTAGGGCGGTAACGCGCTGCGCGGTTGATGTTTATGGTTGGGAAGTATTAGGTATTTGTAAGGCAACTCACGGGTTAATGAGTCGTCCTCCCCAAGCTATGCCCCTATACGTTAATAATGTCGATCGCCTGTTAACTATGGGTGGGACGGTTTTAGGTACTACCAATAAAGGCGATCCCTTTGCTTTTCCCATGTCCAATGGTTCCTTAGCCGATCGTTCGGAAGAAATTATCGAAGGCTACCGCCAGTTAGATTTAGATGCCTTGATAGGCATCGGTGGTGATGGTAGTCTGGCTATCTTACGCAAGCTGGCACAGCAGGGGGGAATAAACTTAGTAGGTATTCCCAAAACCATTGACAATGATGTGGGCATTACCGAACGTTCGATTGGTTTTGATACTGCGGTTAATATTGCCACTGAAGCGATCGACCGTCTCCACTTTACTGCTGCCAGTCATAGTCGGGTAATGATTTTAGAAGTGATGGGTAGAGATGCAGGACATATTGCTCTAAATGCTGGCATTGCAGGTGGTGCAGATATTATTATGATTCCCGAACTACGTTATAAGTTAGAAAACATTTGCCACCATATCAAGAAAAGACAGGCAATGGGACAAGATTATTCTATTGCCGTTGTCTCCGAAGCTGTTTGCACTGAGTCAGGAGAACTATTAGAACAAGGTCATTTTGTAGACTGTCGTTTGGGTGGTATCGGTCAATATCTTGCCGAACAAATTACTAATTTGAGTGGTGCAGAAACTAGGGTTACGGTACTCGGACATACCCAACGTGGCGGTATTTCTTCACCTTTAGATCGCATTTTAGCTTCTGCTTTTGGCGTAGTGGCTGTAGAATTAGTCGCCAAAGAACAATACGATCGCATGGTTACTTGGCAAAATCGTCAGGTAATTAGCGTTCCCATCGCCGAAGCAATTAAAAACTATCGCGCCGTCGATCCTAAAGATACTTTAGTCAAAACTGCTAGAGGTTTGGGTATTTGTTTTGGAGACTAGATTTTAGATTAAAATGAGAGTTTACTTGTGGCGATCTCGATTTAATTATCAATGCGATCGCCCTGGTTCTTTTTAAGATTATCTGGTTTTGAAGCTTGTTTAATAGCATACACAGAAACCAAAGTTAAACCAGAAATAAAAACAGCAAATATTGCTAAAACAAACCACTTTATTTCATAAATCCTTTAGCTCGATAATTGTATTTATATGCTGATATATCTATGCTTTACTAGTTAACTTCTAAGTTGAATTGGTGACAATTTAGCTAGTAATTTATATAATCGAGAAATATATTGTCATTATTTATTAATACAGTTTAGACAAATTATGTTTAGTTGGTTTGATGAACTTAAAGCTAGTGTCGAAGCAGGAATAGCATCGGGAATTGAAGCAGGATTTAAGACTTTAGCTGAGTCGTTTGATAATAGAATGGGAGAATGGTCTAAAGTACCAGAACCAGCCGAACCCTATAGATTGATTCGTATATTTAGACCTGCCACAGACAGAACCATTACTCAAGATAATATTACGATAGAGCAAGATAGCTGGAAAATTGTTTCATACGGAGAAAAAAAGGTATTGCTATTTGAGATTCCCGAACCCGAAATTTCAGAATGTTTGCTGATGTGTCAAGCTAAAGTAAAAACAGCGAATTTACTTAAACCAGCTAAATTAGTTTTAAGTGTTAAAAATACTGGTGGTTGGGGTTATGAATATTGTTCGGGAATAAAAGGGACAACTGCTTGGCATATTAGTACACTACCTTTTCACTACAAAAAAGAGCGATATTCAGGTTCAATAACTGTTAGCGTTGAATTTGAATCAGTTGGTGTATTTTGGCTCAAAGATGTGGAAATTTTGCAAGCTGCCGTCAAACCAGTCGATAATAATTAAATCAGCGTCATATTTCTTCGCTGGTCTAAAAGTTTATACAAAGTGTTCGAGAGCAAATAGCTTAAATGGCTGTATTAAGACAATAGTTCTCTATTAAATTTATCAACAGCTATTACAATTCCCAAAGCTATAAAACCTGCAAATAGAAGTGACATAGGTGAAGCTCCAAGCCTTTCAAAATATTGAGTATAAAAATGAATTGCGCCAAAAACCATTAGCAAATTTACTACCCATCTTTTACCTTGTTTGGCTGCCCATATTCCGACGATTAGTATTCCCAAAGCCCAACTAACTACAAAAATCCAGTCGGGAATCATTTCTCCGCTACGGAAACTCCAGTTAGTTCTCAGTCGCCAAAGAGAATCTCCCCATAGCGAACCAACCCAAAAGCCCAAATTAACCAGAAATATAGATGTTCTTGAAAATGTAATAGTTAGAGGCTGATATTTCCTTGGTATTCGGAAAGATAATTGATAAGAACCCCAACTTAATAAACTAAATAGCAAGATTGTTAAAGTTGGCTGTCGAACTGACAGAAAATACACTGCGTGCATATAGCCTGTCATAGCACCAACAGTTGCGGATAAAGAAAGTGTGGCAATAATAACAAGTAAGTTACTTTGTGCATAGACACTGCCAATAAGACAGAGAATTGTGGTGAGAAGATAGCCCAAAATACTTCCTTCTGTTAAAGCTAGAATTCCTCCGCTTGCCAAAATCGCTCCAACTAGTAACAGGATTGCTCTAAGCACTTTCCAATCGCGAAAACGATTAATTCGCAAAAATATTCCAGCTAACAATAAAGCAATACCTATGGCAATTGCAGTAACAGACGATGGTAGTAATGCTAAGGCACCTAAAACAACTGCAATAACTCCAAATCCAATTAAAATATTTAGTGCCAGCGAACCTGTTTCTTCAGAAGCAAATTTTTTAAGCCGCTCGTACTCTTCTCTAGTGATTCTTCCTTCTAAAAGAAGCTTGTCAATATCTAGTACAATTTTCATTGCCGAAAGTTTCAGTAAAATAAGATCGCTTTTACTGTTCCCAATTCAATTGTTTAATTAACAACCGTGAATCAAAGCTATTTTGATATTAAAACTGCCACTTCACAAAACGATTTAATTATTGCCGAACACTTTTATCAAATGTGGCTCGATCTCGGTTTTCAGGAAGATGCGATCGCTGCTAACTGGAAAGAAACGACGCTTAACTATATTGACAATGCTCGCCAAAATTTACAATATCAAGCTTTTGTTGCCGAAGTAGAAGGAAATATAGTTGGTTCTGTTAGCTGTCAGTTATTTGATGGTCTATATCCTGGAATTTTTAAGGCAGAATTTCGAAACTATGGTTATATATGGGGTGTTTATGTGGAAAAATCTTATCGACATCAAGGCATTGGCAAAGAATTGACTAGCAAGACAATAGAGTATCTTAAATCTATTGGTTGCACTAGAGCAGTTTTACATGCTTCCCCTCAAGGTAAATCATTATACGAAAGCCTTGGTTTTGCGATCGGCAATCAAATGCACTTCGATCTTTAAAAGTTCGATCGCTTTAAACATAACTTTTTGCTTTAATTACTGACGCGATCGACCTCGCTCTTTTCAGAATTATCTGGCTTATAAGCTTGTCTAATAGCATATACAGATACCCAAGTTTAACCAGAAACAAAGATAGCAAATGCAATTGAAACAAACCATTTAATTTTAACTATTCAAATTCGATTCTCGTTTACCAGACTGTAAGGCGTAAAGCACCGAACCTACTAATCCTACTTGAGGATTAAGAACAATATGTACGGGAATATTATCTAGAAGATTACTAACTCTGCCTTTTTGCTTATAGGCATTGATAAACCGTCCATCTTGCATTAACAGTAAGTTTTTAGCGGCAATTCCACCAGTAATGTAAATGCCACCATAGGGCAACAATTTAAGAGCTAAATTGCCAGTTTCAGCACCATAAGCTTCAACAAACATCTCCATAGTTTTGACGCACAGGCGATCGCTCTGTTTGAAAGCTGCCTGAGAAATAATGGCAGCAGGATCGATAGTTTTTTCGGTTTCTTTTTCCCAAGTTCTAACTTTATCGCCAACTGTTGCTGATTCTTGAACAAAATTAGAGTCACGCAAAAATTGATAGATAGCGACAATTCCCTGACCAGAAACTACTCTTTCTACAGAAACGTGATTCGTTGCCAGTTTATCTTGTAAATATTCTAAAAGCTGAATTTCTAGCTTGTTGTTAGGTGCAAAGTCTGTATGACCACCTTCGGTAGGAAAAACTAAATATCTCTGTCCTTGAGGCACTAAAAATGCTTCTCCCAAACCAGTTCCCGCACCAATTACGCCTATAGGAGAGTTACCTTGCTTGACTCCAGTTTGAAGTGTGTGCAGATCGGCATCTTTTAAACCCAAAATACCAAAGCTATTAGCTGCAAAATCGTTAATTAAACTAACTTCTTTAATGCCTAATTCAGTTGATAAACGCTGTGAATCTAAAACCCAACTAATGTTAGTTAGATTAGAAGTATTATTAATTACGGGACCTGCGATCGCAAAACAGGCAGCTTGCGGCGTTGAATAATTGCCCGTAGCTAAAAACTGTTTTACCATCGGCACTAAATCGACAAAACTAGCACTGACATACTGTGCTTCTTTAACAGTTTTAAATGACTTTTCTGTCTGAGTAACTTCGGTAACTTCTACCAGACGTAAAATTGTTTTGGTTCCGCCAATATCGCCAGCTATTAAGAGCATAATTTGTTATGGTTTGTTGTTTATACTCAATTTCTTAACATACACCAAATCGCACCGTTCGGTTTCTATTCCCGTAGCGGGTTGATAACCAAAGCTTTGATAGAGTTTTACGGCTTCAACTAATACCGTAGCCGTTTCGAGCCAAATTTGTGCGTAATTGCGCCGCATTATGGCTGTTTCCAATTCTCGCAATAAATATTTACCCAATCCTCTGCCTCTTACTTCGGGCAATAAATACATTTTACGAATTTCTACCGCTTTTTCGCCTCTAGTAGTGGGATAATATCCTGCCGTTCCAACAATTTTGTTTGCCCGTTCGACAACCCAAAATTCTCCTCCAGTCGCCAGATATGACGCTTCTACTTCTACTGCATCGCGATCGGCATCTTCTGGTTGCCAGGGTAAACCATATTCACTCAATACTTGTCGAATTACTCGCGCTGCTGAGTCGCGATCGCGCTGTTGCCAATCTCTAACTCGAAACTCGCCATAAATTTTATCCATCTACTTAGCTTTAACTATGTATTCTCGGTTCTGGATGTAAAGTAGCTAATATTTCGCTTTCAAAAGTTGCCAATTCTTCTAAACGTTGATTCAATATCTCTCGTTCGCTGTAGCGGTCGGCTAATAACCAATAAATACCGTAGTGACGGGCTTCTGATGCTACTAAACTGCGATAAAATTTAGCTAAATCGCGCTCTGGACAGTGTTCGGCTATTAAATTCAATCTTTCATGCGATCGCGCTTCAATTAGAGCCGAAACCATTAGAGAATCTAGCAACCGTTCTGGTTCGGCATGGCGAATTTGAGATTTTAATTTTGCTCCGTAGGGAGGAGAGTTTAAAGGAGCCAGGGAAATTTTTCTGGTTTCCAGCCATTGATTGACTAACTCAAAATGCTCTAATTCTTCTTTGGCGATCGCTGTTAACTGTCTGACTAAGTGATGATGGGCGGGATAGCGAAACATCAAATTAATTGCCGCTCCTGCCGCTTTGCGTTCGCAGTGGGAATGATCGAGTAAAACAACATCTAGATTGGCGAGAGTTTGTTGGAGCCAAGCCTCACTACTAGGTTGTTTGAGAATTTTAAATTTGGTATTTGATGCCAATGTTGTATCTATCATAAATGAATTTTAAACAACAATTTCTGTAAAGCTCATTAATATCTCTATCTCTATGTATTTGTTTTTTTATAGTTACAATGTCAAGATAAAAACAATTCAGAGCCGACGTAAAACTTTTTCCGTTAAATGGGAACACTTTAGATAGATAAATTAACAATTTGCTATAACTGGCTGAGAAACTTCTTTAGTTAATAGCAATAACCCCTCTGAAGTCGTACACACACAGTTTAATATGACCAATCACCGCCAAATCGTAATTGGTGACGTACACGGACACTACGACACCTTGATTACTTTGTTAGACTTAATTTCTCCCAACAGCGACGATGAAATTTACTTTCTGGGCGATTTAATCGATCGAGGACCTAAAAGCGCACAGGTAGTAGAATTAGCAATTGCTAATAATTATAAATGTCTGCGAGGTAATCACGAAGAAATGTTGCTTAATGTCGTCGGTAGTGGAGAAGTTTCGATGGATCTCTATCAAAGTTGGCTTTATAGCGGCGGTCATGCTACGGTTAGCAGTTACAACAGCAAAATTCCCCAGGAACACATTGACTGGATGAAAAATTTGCCGCTTTACCTGGATTTAGGAGAGTATTGGTTAGTTCATGCGGGCGTGCATCCTCAGATACCTTTAGGAGAACAGTCTTCCGCACAGTTTTGCTGGATTAGAAATGAATTTCACGGTAACAAACAGCCGTTTTTTGAAGACAAACAAATTATTACGGGTCACACTATCACTTTCACACTTCCAGGAGTCGAACCAGGTCAAATAGCAGCAGGTCCTGGCTGGTTGGATATTGAAACTGGAGCTTATCATCATCATAGTGGTTGGATGACCGCTTTAGACATGACTCACAAAAAAGTCTATCAGGCAAATAGCCAAGACGGTAGGGTTAGGATTATGCCCCTCAATAAAGCAATCGCCTATATCGACTATAGCGGCGGTAGGTTTAGACGCATACTTAAAAGAGTCTAACCAGAAATGTCGATACACTAATATCGCTGTGCGGAAGTAGCAAGTAGCAAGTTATTAACTCTACGTTGTTCTCTTGTTTATTGCTGATAGGCTTATTTAAGCATTAGTCTACTAGTTACTTAGTTAATTGAGAAATCGTTTCAGCTAGAGCAAAGTCCTGGTTAGTAATGCCACCAGCATCATGTGTCGTAAGCGACACGGTAACTTTGTTGTAATTAATCGCAATGTCTGGGTGATGACCTGCTAACTCTGCTGGTTCTACCAGTCTGTTAACGAAATCGACTGCCGCCACAAAGTCTTTAAATTCAAAAGTTTTGACTATTTTGTTGTTTTTTTGAGTCCAACCAGGAAACTGCTGGAGTTTTTGAGAGATTTCAGTTTTACTCAACACAGTAGCAGGTTTGGCAATGGCTCTTTCCCCCAGACAATTGAGAGTCAAAATTGCCATTAACAAACTAATGATGAACGAGCGTTGAAACTCCTGCATCGGGATGAAATTTAAACAACTCAAGCGATTGGCTTTTAGCTTTAATTTGGTAATTTTAAACTTCAGTCTTGGTTGGTGCAACGCCATTTTGATAGTTTACTGGAGACATTAAAGGATAAAAAGATTGATGTAATCCGACCAGCTGTGCCAGAGTTTTCTTAAGTTGAGTACGAGGTACGATTGTATCGACAAAGCCATGTTGCAGAAGATATTCAGAAGTTTGAAAACCCTCGGGTAGCTTTTCTTTGAGGGTTTGTTCGATAACCCTGCGTCCTGCAAATCCTATAGTTGCTTTGGGTTCGGCGATAATAATATCTCCTAACATGGCAAAGCTGGCAGTTACTCCTCCCGTAGTAGGATGAGTCAAAATTGGAATATAAAGCAAATGTGCTTCGCGATGGCGTTGTAAAGCCCCCGAAATTTTTGCCATTTGCATTAAACTCAACATACCTTCCTGCATTCTCGCACCGCCAGAGGCACAGACAATAACTACAGGCAAACGTTCTGCGGTAGCGTGTTCGATAAGACGGCACAGTTTCTCGCCTACTACCGAACCCATGCTACCGCCCATAAAGCGAAAATCCATAACTCCTAGAGCTACGGGCAAACCATCTATCGAACCCGTCCCCGTTAGAACCGCGTCATTAAGACCTGTTTTAGATTGATAGTCTTGGAGTCGTGTCTGATATTCTTTGCGATCGCGAAACTTCAGCGGATCGTTAGGAAGTATTTCTTCTCCTAAAAAATCCCAGGTTTCGGGATCGATTAGCTGCTTAATTCGTTCGTTAGCATCGACGCGATGGTGATGTCCGCATTCTAAACAAACTAGTTGATTTACCTGTAAATCTTTGGCATAGGCAACGGCACTACATTCGTCGCATTTCATCCATAACCCATCAGCTATTTCTCTTTCTTGCCGTTTTTGAGTTGGAGTTTCAGTTTTTCTAAGGTTGGCAAACCAGTCGATTAAAGACATAATTTTAAATTTATATTTACGATGTTACTCATTTTCCTCTGGAGAACTAAGCAACAGTAAAGCCGTCCAACGATCTTTTGCTAAAACTTGAAGTGCTGCCTGGCTTCCCTGTCCGCAATAAATACCCGCGCCAATATTGAGAACGCGGCTGGGAATATCGTGGGCGGCTAATATTTGCTGCATCAACTCTGCTTCCCAACGGGCTTTAGTAGTTTTTAATGTAGTCCAGAACACGAGTTTATGATGTTTTATTTAGCCATACCACAGAGGAAATCGCTTTTTGGGCGATAATCTAACTATTGTAATATTGTAATTTCTATTGGGTTTGAAAAAGCCAAACTCAAATCGATCTTAAGTATATAAAGGTTGGCAGCTTAATTAAGTACAAATCTTGTTTGGATTTATATAGACTAATGAGGGAAGTTTGGCACTATCTAGGTTACTATATAGTGCCGTTTCGAGCTAAGTTGATTATGGTCGCTCGCAGCAAGGTAAACAATCTATTAAAACTTCCTTCTAGAGTAGACTTTTTCTGAAAAATAAGGCGACGCAGAGGCGATCGCGATAATTGAAAATCTGGGTGTAAAAAATGAAAGTAAAAGCAGCAGTAGCTTTTGAGGCGGGTAAACCTCTTAGTATCGAAACGGTCGATCTCGCTCCCCCTCAAGCAGGAGAAGTTTTAATTGAAGTCAAAGCTACAGGTGTTTGTCATACGGATGCTTATACGCTATCTGGTGCCGATCCTGAAGGTTTATTTCCCGCTATTTTAGGGCATGAAGGCGCGGGAGTTGTTGCCGAGGTAGGAGAGGGAGTAACCAGCCTCAAACCAGGCGATCGCGTCATTCCTCTATATACTCCTGAATGCCGACAGTGTGCCTATTGTTTGAGCATGAAAACCAATCTCTGCCAGGCAATTCGCGCTACTCAGGGTAAAGGCGTAATGCCCGATGGTACTAGTAGGTTTTCTCTCGATGGCGAGCAGCTTTACCACTACATGGGAACTTCCACCTTTGCTAACTATACGGTTTTACCAGAAATTGCCGTTGCTAAAATTCGCGACGATGCACCTTTCGATAAAGCTTGTTTGATCGGCTGTGGAGTTACTACTGGTTTGGGCGCGGTAGTCAATACCGCTAAAGTCGAGCCAGGAGCAAATGTCGTGGTGTTTGGCTTGGGCGGTATTGGGCTAAATGTCATTCAGGGAGCCAAAATGGTAGGGGCCAGTAAAATTATTGGGGTAGATATCAACCCAGATAAACGACCCCTGGCAGAAAAATACGGGATGACTGATTTTGTCAATCCTAAAGAAATAGACGGCGATTTAGTCCCCTATTTAGTCGAATTAACTGATGGCGGTGCAGACTACACTTTTGAGTGTATCGGTAAGGTTGAAATAATGCGTCAGGCTTTAGAGTGCTGTCACAAAGGTTGGGGTGTTTCGGTAGTTATTGGTGTTGCGGGTGGGGGAGAAGAAATTAGTACCCGTCCGTTTCAGTTAGTTACAGGAAGAGTCTGGAAAGGTAGTGCTTTTGGTGGTGCCAGAGGTCGCACTGACGTACCTAAAATCGTCGATTGGTATATGGAAGGAAAAATTAATATTGACGATCTGATTACTCACACAATGCCCCTAGAGCAAATTAATAAGGCTTTCGATCTCATGCACCAAGGAGAATCGATTCGTAGTGTAATTACGTTCTGAAGTAATAAGTCGCGATCGCTTGTTTATAGGAAATACTTTAATATCTGACTGCCTGACACAAGTATCTAAAAGTATTGATATAAAGTAGGAGAGAATTTATGGTTAGCTAAAAATAGATGTTTTTAAGCTTTGTATTCCATGTCTACATACAAACTAAAATGTATTAGCATTACGTATCGAGGTTAGGACACTTAAATTTTGCTTGTATTCGCGCCAACGCCCCAAAGCTTGCGGGCAGCTTTCGCTGCCGTCTTTGGGCGGTACTCCGCCCTGTGGGTCGCACCGCTAACATAAGTTCGTACGGTTATACTGCTTAGTGTTGTAGTAATAATGACAAACTAGAATTTTTGGACAAAACTTCGTGTTGTAATTTGGGTACCTTTTTGAGCATACCAATTTCTTGAGCGCAAGTTTCACGAACGATATTTAAATTGCGATCGCGTCTTTCTCCTGGCTGAATTTTTTCGATAAGATTGATTGCCGTAATTAGCTTGAGTACTGCCTCGTAATATTCTTGTGAGACGCTTTCTTGCAATTGCAGTTGTTCGAGTTCGCGAACTCTTTGCTCTAACATTTCCGCACGCTGATGTTCGCTATCGTATTTTTCTAAGAGCTTTTGTTGTTTTTCTAATCTAACTTCAATAGCACCAAGCAACTCGTCTCTGGTAAATGGCTTAGTTAGATAATCATCCGCTCCCAGTTCCATACCTTCTCTTTGATCGGCTTTATCTGCCATAGCGGTAAGAAAAATAAATGGGGTTAGAGCCAAACTTGGTGATTGCCGCATTTCAATCAAAACGTCATGTCCGCTAATTTCAGGCATCATAATGTCACAAATAACCAAGTCTGGTAGATTCTCCTGCGCCCATAGCACTCCCAAAATGCCATTTTCGGTACTGAAAACTTCAAAATCTTCTGCTTCTAACAGTTCTGTAATGTTTTCTCTAACAAATAATTCGTCTTCTATTACTAAAATTTTAGTCACGATTTTAATCTCCGTGCATTGTTTATTTAATAGTTAAATTAGGGAGAGTAACTGTAAAGGTAGTACCGTCACCCATCTTACTTTTCATAGCAATCGTTCCACCATGCAAATCTACCGCTCTTTTGACAATGGGTAATCCCAAACCCGTACCAGGGATTGAGTTAACATTGCTAGCTCGATGAAAAGAATCGAATAGATGTTTTTGGTCTTCAACAGGTATACCTATTCCTAAGTCTCGAACTTGAAATACGACTTGTTTGGGTTCGCATGTCACATCAAAATAAACTTTGTCGCTATTAGGCGAGTACTTAATAGCATTAGAAAGTAAATTGTTTAGAATATGACGCAGCAGTTTTTCATCCATACAAACGGTATAACCTCGATTTCCAGTTATGTCATCAGGATTTGTACTGCGATCGTGGCTCTCTTCAAAACAGCCATGTCGATTAAAAATAATTTGATGAGTTTTAGTAATTAGCTGCATTTCTTCAACATATTCTCGGCAAAACCGATACAGATCGAATTCAGTAGGACTGAGAGCTAACTTACCTGCATCAGCTTTACCAAGCAGCAAGACATCATTTAACAAACCAGTCATGTGTTTGACCGAGGTTTGAATTCGATGCAAATGGTTTAATTTTCGCTCTTCAGACCACTTGTGAGCATAATGTTCTAGCAATTCGGAGGAAGATAAAATTGAAGCTAGTGGTGTGCGAAACTCATGAGAGGTCATGGTAACAAAACGAGTTTTGAGTTCGTTAAGATGTTTTTCTTTTTCTAAAGCGGAGCGAATATTATATTCTATTTGCTTGCGTTCGGTAATATCTCGTACGATTGCCATCACTTCATTGCGATCGCTAACGGCAATCCGCGCTTCATAATCCTTGGTTTTGGTTTTTCGATTTAACTGATATTCGCAAATTTGAACTTTTTTGGTGGTCAAAGCTTCAGTGATTCCATTAATCATTACTTTGGCAACGTCTTGGGGCAAAACTTCGTCGAGTTTCTTGCCAATAAAATTGCTGGAAATTAAAGGAGCGTGAGTATTTTTGGGAGCTTTAAAATTAACTAAAGTGCCGTCGTAGCCAAAGCGAAACATCCAGTCGGGAATGGCATCGAGTAAAGCGCGATTGGTTGCCATGCTAGAGCGTAAGGCATCTTCAACTTGTTTACGCTTCATAATCAAACCCAACTGTGCGGCAACTGACTTGACCAGTTCTACCATTCTTTTGTTTTCCGAACGATGATACAAATCGAAGAATACAAAAACTGCAATTACTTTATGGTCGGCAGTTATCGGTACTCCTAAAGCAGTTTTAAACCCTACTTGCTCTGCTAATTTGACTCTAGGAAAATATTCTTCGTCCTGAGAAGGAAGATTTTGAATCCACTCAAATTTTTGATTTGCCCAAACTCTTCCAGACACTTCAACACCTGGAGGAAAAGAAAAGTGAATGCTACCTTCTCTAAAGGGCAAAAGTTCTACAGAACTGCTATACCAAGCAGAACTGAGTTCTAGAACTTTTTCATTCGACGAGGGAATCCAAGCTTCAGCATAATGCCAACCGCCAGTCTCACATACCTGTCGTAGGGTGAGTGTAATAGCTTCTTCAAAATCCTCAGCCCCTGCAATAGACTGAGTAATATTTTGCAGTAACCGAATCTCTTCTTCAATTCGCTGGCGTTCGATAATTTCTGCTTTTAAAGACTGGTTAGAAGTTTCCAGTTCGGCGGTGCGCTGTTTGACTCTGGCTTCAAGTTCCTCGTTAAGTTGAGCAACAGCATCTTCAGTCTGTTTGCGTTTGGTAATGTCTCGCGATACAGAAATAATTGATTCTGAATTAGATTTTTTTAAATAACGATTGATGCTTTCAAACCAGATATAGTGTCCATGTTTATGTCTCATTCGATGGATATTAGTGCAGCGATCGCTCTGGGCTATGCAAACTTCTTCTCTGCGGGCGAACAATTCTCGATCTTCGGGATGCAGAAAATCATCGAGGCATTTACCCAACATTTCTTTTGGTTTGTAACCCAAAAGTGCGTAACAGGAGGGGGAAACATAAAGATAAATGCGATCGGCGTTGAGAGTAGCAATTAAATCCTCAGAGTTATCGGCAATCAGGCGATACTTAGCTTCATTTTCTCGCAAAGCTTCCGCTACTTTTTCTAACTCGCTGATGTCTCGCATTGCGACTACTGCGCCAATTTTCTCACCATCGGCATCGACAATAGAATCGCCATTAGCCAGTAGAGTACGTTTTTTTTTCGATTGTTGCTTGGTAACTAATTTGAAGTTTCTAACTGATTCACCATTGAGGGCACGTAATAAAGGAAGTTTTTCTTGTTTGAGTAGAGTTTTACCGTCTGACTCATATAAACCGTAGTAGTTCGACCATTCATCAGAGTGAATTTCTTCTAATTCTCCAAAAAAAACTTTACTGGCTCGATTGAAAATAGTTAGCTTACCTTGACTGTCGCAAGCAGCAATACCATCAGAAAGATTATCCAGCATAGTTTGTAAGAATTTTTCTTTAACCCAAATAACTAAATCTTTCTGTTTCAATTCCTCAATAGTTTGCTCTAGCTTCTGGTTAATGACCCGCATCTGTGCATTAGAAGGCAAGGTTAAAATTTGCGGAATTAGTCTAATTAGCGCGATCGCTGTAATTACCGAAACAATAGCTGTAGCGGCTCTAACACATCCAGAAATCCAATAGTTAGGATGCCAAAGAGTCCAAATATCTAAAGCATGACCAGTGCCACAAAAAATGATAAAAGCGGCAAATAAAAAGAAAATTCCATTGAAAGGAATATCCTTTCGTTTGCGAACGATATAAATCAAAGTAAAGGGAATTGAATAATAAGATATAGCAATTAACAGATCGCTAACTACATAAAGTCCAATTAAACTGGGTTTCCACAGGTAACACATACCATGTGGCATGAAAGAAGACACGCTAGAGGAAATTCCCAGAACATAATCTGTTAGTGAATCAGTTAGCAACCAGTTATCGCTGAATGTCAACATTAATTTGATTTCAATTTGGGGTTAGATTTAGAGTTCCCAAAATTTCACCAAAAGTTTGATTGCGCTCTAAAAAAGTGTTAATGCAATAATCAAGATTAACTTCTACTATTAGCGGGAGGCGTTTCAAACAATTTGGCGTTTTGACAGTTTTCAATTTAGCAATTGCAAAGCTATTTCAGGATTTTTAGATATAATACTTTTTCGCAAACTGGGTTGGTCGTCGATCTTCTCAATCTCATTTGCACAAGTTTTACGAATAATGTCTATGTTGCGATCGCGCAATTCTCCTGGTTGAATTTTCTCTATCAAGTTAATTGCTATAGCTAGCTTGAGCACTGCTTCGTAATATTTTTGCGATAGCTTTTCTTGAATGTATAGTTTTTCAATTTCGCCGACTCTTTGCTCTAACTCATCGGCACGCTTAAGCTGTTTATCATATTGTTCTTGTATTTTTTTATGTTTTGCCAATCTGGTTTCTATAGCGTTAATCAAATCGTCTCTAGAAATTGGCTTGGTCAGATAATCATCTGCACCTAATTCCATACCATGTCTCATGCTAGTTTTATCAGCCTTGGCAGTAAGAAAAATAAATGGTGTCAAAGCCAAACTTGGTATGTTACGCATTTCGGACAAAACTTCATGTCCGTCAATTTCAGGCATCATGACATCGCAAATTACTAAGTCTGGTAAATTTTCCTGCGCCCAAAGAACGCCTAAAATACCGTTTTCCGTACTAAAGACTTCGTAATCTTCCGCTTCTAAAAGTTCTGTAATACCTTCTCTAACAAATTGTTCGTCTTCAATTACCAAAAGTTTGGTCATAATTTAAATCTCCTTATTTTTTTTGTATGTATTTGAAAACAACAGCTTATGTAGTTGCAGAAACTTCATCAACTGGGTTTTCAATCAAGTATGGGAGGGTAACGGTAAAAGTTGTACCCTTTCTAACTTGACTTTGCATAGTGATAGTTCCACCGTACAAATCTACCGCTCTTTTGACTATAGGCAGTCCTAATCCAGTGCCAGGGATCGAACTAACGTTACTCGCTCGATGAAAAGAATCGAATAAATGTTTTCGATCTTCTTGCGGAATGCCAATGCCTAAATCTCGAACTTGAAACACTACTTGTTCTGTTTCATATTTCAAGTCAAAGTAAACTTCATCGCGATCGGGTGAGTACTTAATGGCATTAGAAAGAAGATTGTTAAGTATATGTTGTAGCAGTTTTTCGTCCATACTTACAGTAAAGTTTTGGTTATCAGTAGTAGAATTCTCCACGTTAAAAATTATTCGATGTGTTTTGTAGATTGATTCTATTTCTTCGACAAACTCTTTACAGAATTTATACAAATCGAACTGAGTGGGTTTTAAGTCCAATTTACCCGCATCAGCTTTTTCCAAAAGCAGGACATCATTTAACAACTCTGTCATACGTTTGATCGAAGTTTTAATACGGTTGAGATGATTGAGTTTCCTGTCTTCACTCCACTTATGACCGTGAAGTTCGAGTAGCTCGCAGGAAAATAACATTGAAGTTAGTGGTGTCCGAAATTCATGAGAGGTCATAGAGACAAAGCGAGATTTTAGTTCGTTGAGTTTTTTTTCTTGTTTTAGTGCATTGTGAATATCTCGTTCGTAATTTTTACGCGCAGTAATATCTCGCACGATCGCCATCACTTCATCTTTACTGCTTACCGCGATGCGCGCTTCATAATCTATAGTTTGTGATTCTTTGGATAGTTGATATTCACAAACCCGTACTTCATTACTAACTAAAGCTTCAGATATATTTTGTGCCATTAAATCTGCATATTTTTGAGGCAAAATTCGATAGATATTTTTACCAACAAAATTGTCGGTAATTAAAGGAACAGGGGTATTTTTAGAAGCTTTGTAATTAACAACTGCATTGTCGTAGCTGAAGCGAAATATCCAATCGGGAATAGCATCTAGTAAAGCGCGATTAGTTGCCATGCTAGAGCGCAAAGCATTTTCAAACACTTTGCGTTCCATAATTAAACCTAGCTGAGCGCAAGTCGCTTTCAGTAGTTTTATCGTGCGGTTATTTTTAGAACATTCTTGATGACTATAGAAAACAAAAACTGCAATTAATTTGTCATGAGAAACCACGGGTAGACCCAGAGCGGTTTTCAACCCTAGCTGCTGAGCAACTTTGGTTCTAAGAAAAGAATTTTCGCTTTCTAGAGAAACATTATGAATCCACTCAGCTTCTTTAGTCGCCCAGACTCTACCTGGAAGACCAATGTTGGGAGCAAAAGTAAAATGAAGGCTGGCTTCTCTAAATGATAAAAGTTCTGGAGAATTGCTATACCAAGCAGAACAAAGCTGCAAGACGTTCTCTCGCTCAGTAGGTAGCCAGGCTTCGCCAAAATCCCACTTTTCATAATCACACATTTTGCGAAGGATACAAGAAATAGCATCTTCAAAATCGTCGGCAGTAGCAACGATCTGAGTGATATTTTGTAGTAGCTGATTTTCTCGTTCGGCTCTTTGACGCTCAATAATTTCAGCTTTCAAAGACTGATTAGCAGTTTCTAGTTCGGCAGTACGTTGTTTAACTCGCGCTTCTAGTTCTTCATTAAGTCGAGCAATAGCATCTTCATCTTTTTTGCGTTCGGTAATATCTCGCGATATGGAGATAATTGATTTTAAATCAGATTCTTTTAAATAACGATTAGTGCTTTCAAACCAGCGGTAATGTCCATTCTTATGTCTCATTCGATAGATATTAGTACAGCGATCTCCGCGTATGGCACAAGCTTCCCCATCTTGAAGATAAATTTCTAGATCTTCGGGATGAAGAAACTCATCAAGACATCGAGCAAGCATTTCTTGTTGGGTGTAGCCTAGCAGAGTATGACAGGCAGGAGAAACATAGTAATAAACTCTGTCTGAAGAAAGACTAGCAATCAGGTCATTGGAATTTTCGGCAATAAGACGATATTTAGCTTCACTTTCTCGAATAGCTGCTTCTGTTTGTTTGCGCTCCGTAGTATCTTGTACTTGAGCGACAAAATATAAAGGCTCTCGATTCTGCCGATCTCTTACCAAAGATACACTAATAGAAACCCAAACCAAATGTCCTAATTTGTGAATGTAGCGTTTTTCTATTTGATGTGTGTTTATTTCACCAGCTAACATTCGATTTCTGTATTCGAGATTGGCTAAATCTTCAGCATAGGTAATATCCTGAAATTTTAAATTAAGTAATTCTCTCTTTGAGTAACCAACAATTTCGCAGAGAGCAGGATTAACTTTTAAAAATTTTCCTTCTATAGATAGCAGTGCTTTGCCAATTACAGCGCAATCAAAAGCCAAACTCAACTGTTGTTCGCTTTCTTCCAAGTCTTGAAAAAATGATTGACGCTGGCGATCGATCTCGTTTAATTTTTTAGCAGTCCACAAAACTACTGCATCTAAAATCGATATTTCTAACAAAGTTGTCAGTGCAATTCTTGTTTCTGTAACTACATCAATATCCAAAAAATTTGACCAAAAAAACCAGCCCAATAATGGCGGAATAATAGTTACCAAAGGAAGTAGCCACCGCGCCATTAAGCCGCCTGCTTCGTTGCGCGTGATAATTCTCATCAGGGCTTTATCGGCATGAGTTCCTAGTAGAGCGAAAGCAAGAAACAGAAAGTTAAAGACAGTAACAACCGCTATTTCCGTTCCAGTGTTCATACCATAAAACCAGGCAAGATCGTAAATATGACCCATCAATGAGGTTAGGGCAACTCCTATAATTGCCACTGCCAAGAGTTGGACGGCGTGATAATATTTTTGAATCAGTAGTATAGTTGCCCAACTAAACCAGAAAAAACTTAGAGCTGTATTGGGAGACATTCGCCCACCAAAGTTATCGCCTACAGCATTCAAGGTATCGAGAAAAGAAAGCAAATTCGTGCCTAAATCTACTTGAAAACCATATTCAACTAAAGTCATAGTGGTGAATACGATTGTCAAAGTTGGCACGAGATATAGAAAGCCAGAAATTAATAAATTAGAAACTCTACTAGTCCGATCTAGTCGAGCGAATTGTTGCCGATGCCACAATAGTAAGCTAGTACTGTTTAAAATAAAACACAAAGCAGTACTAAATTTCATTGTCGATCGCCCTAGAAAAATGCTTTTTAAAGCAGGCAGATCTAAATACCAACCTAAAAGAACAACACAAGCTACAACAATAACTAGAATTGGTAGAGCAATCGATACATAGCGAAGTTTAATGTCACAATTCCGAGTTGACTTAAGCTTTTGCCATAAAGCAAATTTGTTTGTCATGTTAACTTTGGAGACTAGCGTATTTTTAGAAAAAGAAAATCGATCTTAAAAGCTTATGGCTTATGGCTTATGGCTTATGGCTAAAAAGAATCGATAATGTGTCTTGGCAAAAAATTAAAATGATATTATTGCTTTAATTTTGAATTCGTTCTCGATTGCTATGTAAGTTTTGTTTGGCGACTTTCTATACAAAGTTCGTAAAACTTGCCCGACTGGATTGAAAATAGTTAGTATTTTTTGGCGATCGCAAGTAATAGTGCTATCCGAAAGACAACCGAGCAAAATTTGCCAACCTTGCTCTTGTCCTAGAATAAATATTTTTTTGTATTTCGGTTTTTTAATAGTTTCCTGAGATTCTTGCGCTGGATTAAAGATACCTAGAAACCAACAACTAACATAAAATGACAACATTAATTTAATTTTGACTTGGGAATAAATCTAAATCGTTAATCTGTAAAATATAAAATTTACATAAATCTAGCATTCCCAAAATTTCAGAAAAAATTCAAATAACTGTCAAAAAAGTACGAACAGATTATTTTATTTTGAAGTTTCTGGAGCAGTTGTTTCGGAGGCGGGTTGTTCGGAGTTTTCAGCAGGAGAAGAAAATCTATCTTTAGGAAGTAGCGGTACATTTCGCAATCTTTCCCTTAATGATGGTTTATTAGGAGTTTCGGAAGTTTCAGCTTCGGGTTGGGGTGGTTTTGGTTCTGCTTCTGCTGGTGTTTCGGGAGTTTTGGTTTCGGGTTGAGATGGCTGTTGTTCGACTTCTGCTGGTGTTTCAAGAGTTTTGGTTTCGGGTTGGGGCGACTGTGCTTCGGTTTTTGCTGGTGTTTTGGGGGTTTGGGCTTCGGGGGCAGGGTTAGCTTCGGGTTGTGGTGACTGTTCCTCAGCTTCGTTGGGAGTTGGTTGAGTTTCTGACTGCGGAGTATTAATTTTATTATTTCTTCTAAGAGAAGGTAGAGTTAGAGAAGGGCAAATTTCCGAGTCATATTTATAGTTTAAAGTTACTCGATAAGGCTTAGGTTGCTTGGTATCGTTTTCAAACTTAAGTTTGGCAAGATCTTTACTTCCCTGTAGATCGAAAACAGGGTATTTGGCCCCTTTGAGCAAATCTGATGCCACCATTTCTCCTTTGGCGTTGACAACTACACCAAAAACGCTAGTTCCTTCAAGTTTTCTGATACAGGCATCTCTGGGATAAGTTCCTGCTACATCTAAATTTTCTGGCGCAATTGCCTTTACTCGATTTAGCCAAGCTACATAGTTTTTACGCGCTTCTTCATCGGTAGTTGCTGTGTTCTTTTTTTGCAGGCTGCTGCTAAGGCTGCTAACTTCTCGCTGTAAATTTTGCTGGCGTTGTGCGGCAATTTTTTGTGGAGAAGGCTTAGGTTCTTCGGGTTTTGGTTCTGGTTCCGATTTATCTTCTGGTGGTGGTGCTATTGGTTCGGGCTTTGATTCGGGTGGTGGGGATGGTTTGCCAGGAGTGGCAGGRGGRGKTTTGGTTTGACTTTCAGTAGGCAACTCAAAAGATTCTATCGAGGGCGGCGGTGGTAGTGTTGATAAGTCTCCAATTGGAGGCAGTTCGATATTAGTATTGGGCAGCGGCGGTAATGGTGGAATATCGAACTCTGGAGGCAAAGGAATTGCAATGGGAGGCAGGTTGGGAAAATCTCCAATACCAGGAGTCAGAGAGGGGGGCAGGGCAAAGGGAGGAGCGGGAGTATTTTCAGTAAGAGGATTTTCTAATTGTGGTATGTCTGGAATATTCGGTTCGGAATACAGTTGGGGGAGGCGTGCCTGTTGTTCTGGAGTTAATTCAACGATTGAAACTTCTCGTTTGGTTGGATTTTCGCTCAAGCTAAAGTTTGGCAAGCCAAATTTGTACACTAACAGATGCAAAACAACCGAGGCTAGCAGAGCTAATGGCATCGGTTGAAAAATATTAGTACGTTCTTGTAGTTCCGATTCGTAAGACATACCAGTAATAAAAAGATAATTGAATCTAACTTAGTTTCTTATTTGAACGGGCATTACTAAATAAGTCATTCTCGAACCACTCAAAGGAGTGAAAATAACGGGTTGATTCCATTCATTTAACTGCATCTTGATTTCTGTGGCGGAAAGTGCCTTTAAACCATCCATTAGATACTTGATATTAAAAGCAATGTCAATATTGTCTCCAATAATTTCTGCACTCATTGTCTGTTTGGCACTGCCAATATCTCTAGCATCGGCAGAAACTACTAGTTCGCCGCGATCGCTGTCTAAACTAAATTTAACAATATTATTTTTTTGTGCCAATACTGCCACCAATTCTAGACTACTTATCAGCCGTTTTCGTTCCACGATCGCTTCGCGGCTAAAGTTTTTGGGTATTAACTGCCAGTAAGCGGGATAATCACCCGTAATCCTCGAACTGTTGAGCAGGCGATCGCCCAATTTGAAGCTCATCTGCGTGTCATCAAAATTGATTTTTACCATGTCTGTAGCTTCGGCATCACCAAACATTCTCTCTAGTTCCCGTAAGGCTTTGGCGGGAATAGTCACGGCAAATTCTGGTAATTCTAGATCTAAATCGATGTCTTCTTCTGTTTCGGTTTTTAGATCGGCTTCTACTACTGAGAGGCGATGACTATCTGTTGCTGCAAATTCTAAAGTACCCAAATTTGGTTCGGACTCTTGTGATTTAACGTGAACTCCTGTCAGTACCTGTTTTGATAATTCCGTACTGGCAGCAAATAAACATCCTGCCAAACCTCGACTCAAAGCAGCTACAGGTAATAATATTTTTTCTGCATTCTCTATTACTGGCAGTTCGGGAAATTCTGCCGCATCTATACCCGATAGCTCGAATTTACCCGATGTCGAACTCAAGGTAGCCAGCAAGTTTTCCTCATCTTCAGTAGTATCGAGGGTAATTTCCATTTCTGGCAGTCGCGTAACTATTTCATTGATTAGTTTAGCTGGTAAGGTAATACTACCTGCTTCTACTACCTCGGCATTAAAACTCGTTTGAATTCCCATATTACCGTCATAAGCCGTAATGCTTACTTTTTGGGTAGCTGTTTGGGCTTCAATTAATACATTACCTAATACTGTGGGTTCGGGACGCGAAGGAACGATACGACTGACAAGAGACAGATTATTTTTAAGATCGCTTTGACTGCAAATAATTTTCATGTCTATTAAGATTTTAAATATTTGATTTCACAATTATATGAGTTTGTATGTACTAAACAAAGGTTGTAGATTGAATCCCAAGAATGCCATCATAACCAAGTTCCAAAGATTATTAATAGCAGATTGGTATTTTACAGTAGTGGACAGAAGAATTAGGACAACTCGAACTACTAAAAGCTTTATGAGTTAAGCATTTTGGTTTTAACTTCTTGGCGAGCCTCCGCTTGTCGAGGAAACCTCGACGCGCTTCTCGCCGCTTTTAATTTTTAACTTTTGACTTTTGCTATATTTTTGCCGTAATTTCTTACTGCTTTGTCTGTCGGCTAACAAAGCTGATGCGATCGCTCAATAAAGAAACCGTTTGGTTGATTTGTCGATCTTGAGTAATTTGTTTGGCAATTTTGTCGCAGCTATACATAACCGTAGTATGATCTTTGCCGCCAAATTCTTCACCAATACGAGGTAAGCTCAGATCGGTTAACTGACGCATAAGATACATGGCAATCTGTCTGGCGTTGCTAATTTCTCTTTTGCGCGAATTTCCCTTAAGCTCTTCTATAGATACTTTTAAAACTTCTGAAACGACACTAATAATTATTTCTGGAGAAGTATTAACCGATTCAATTTGCGGATTTAAAACTGAGGCGATGTTTTCTGCCGTCATCGACAACCCTGAAATGGAAATATAGGCGATCGCTCGATTTAATGCTCCTTCTAACTCGCGAATATTAGAAGTATATCTAGAAGCAATATATTCGATCGCTTCTTTGGGCAAGCGGACATTTTCGTATTCGGCTTTTTTTTGTAAAATCGCCATACGGGTTTCTAAGTCGGGAACCTGTACGTCAGCAATTAAACCCATAGAAAAACGCGAACTCAAACGTTCCTGTAGTTTGGGAATTTGGTTGGGAGGGCGATCGCTTGCTAAAACTACTTGTTTTCCTGCTTGGTGAAGGGTGTTAAAGGTATGAAAAAATTCTTCTTGAGTGTATTCTTTCCCTTCAATAAACTGAATGTCATCTACCAACAAAATATCTGCTGTGCGGTAGTGTTCGCGAAAACTTTGCAGGCGATCTTCGCGAATAGCAGTAATTAGATCGTTGGTAAATTGTTCTGTAGAAACATAAAAAACTCGGGCAGCAGCATTAATCTCTAAATGATAATGTCCGATCGCCTGCATCAAATGAGTTTTGCCCAAACCAACTCCGCCACAGAGAAACAGAGGATTAAAATCTCTACCAGGAGACTCGGCTACTGCTAGAGAAGCAGCATGAACCATACGGTTGGTCGGTCCTACTACAAATCGATAAAAGGTGTATTTAGGATTGAGCTTGGCAGGCTTTAAAGTCCGAGCGATAAAATTTGCCTGGCGGCGATCGTTTGTATCTATAAGTTCGGTTCCGCCCATAAAAGCTTTATTCTCTCCTTGAGTAACAATTAACTTAATTTGTACGGGCTTGCCTAGTATTTCTCTGACCGCGTCGCTAATAATTTTGGCATAATGCTTTTGTAAGTGATTCATGATAAAAGCATTAGGAGTTTCGATCGTTAAGCAATCATCTTTTAGCTCGTCAACGGTAGCAGTTTCAATCCAAGTCTCAAACGTCGGACGACTTAGCTGTTGCTGAAGACGGATTAAAACACGATGCCACAGTTCTTTAGAAGAAATTGCCACTGTAAAATTATTAATTATTAGGACTTAATGCTCGCTCGCTGGCTCGCACAAACTGTATTGTTTGAAGAACAGTTACGATCTAAAACTAGATTGTATTATATTAACGACTGTCTTTTAGCGTACATTTGAATTCGGCGATCGCTCAAACAGACACAAATACAAATATGGCTGAATTACTAAAAATTGCTTTAGTTGGCAATCCTATATTAAAACGTAAAGCTTTACCTGTAGAAAAAATTATCGATACTAATGAAAATTTAATCAAACTCATCGATTCATTAATTGCTACTGCAACTGCGGCAAAAGGAGTGGGAATTGCTGCGCCCCAAGTATCGCAATCTTATCGATTGTTTATCGTGGCTTCTCATCCCAATCAACGCTATCCTCATGCACCAACAATGCCGCCAACGGCAATGTTAAACCCCAGAATAATTAGTCATAGTAACGAAATAGTCAAAGATTGGGAAGGATGTTTGAGCGTTCCCAACCTGCGGGGTTTGGTACCTAGATATCGCGAAATCGAAGTTGAATACGTTACCAGAGAAGGAAAGTTAGAACGTAAAATTCTAACTGACTTTGTCGCACGTATTTTTCAGCACGAACTCGATCATCTTGACGGTATGATTTTTTTAGATCGACTCGAAAGCGAGGCGGATTTGTATAGTGAATCAGAGTATCTAAATATTATCGGGCAGTAGCGGTCGATGGACATCTTCTAAATTATGGGCTTTTCTTGGCAGGAGAGCAGGGAGCAGGAGATTTCTGTCCGACCTGTCTTTCCTTGCTCTCTGAATAGTTATCCCTTATTAATTAGTAGACAAAGCAGTAGGGAGAAATTTAGTAAACGATGACTCGGAGCGATCGCCAGCAAGTAATCGGAATCGATCTAGGAGGAAGTGCGATCAAACTAGGTACATTTTTAGCAGATGGCACCTGTATTAATTCTATTTCCATTCCTACACCCCAACCTCCAATACCAGAAGTCGTATTAGATAAAATAGCTGCTGCCGTAAATAACTTCAATCGACATAATAAATGTCTGGCGATCGGTTTTGGCACTCCAGGACCCGTAGATACTCAAAGACGCATTGCCAAAGTTTCGATTAATTTACCAGGCTGGAATAATATTCCCGTAGCCGATTGGTTAGAAGCAAAAACCCAACTGCCAACGCTACTAGAAAATGATGCTAACTGCGCGGGAATTGGCGAAGCCTGGTTGGGCAGAGGTCGTCAGTTTAGTCATTTTATTTTATTGACCTTAGGTACTGGTGTAGGTGGCGCAGTTTTTATCGATGGCAAACTATTTACGGGACGTTGTGGTGCAGCTGGCGAACTCGGTTTGATAACCCTCCATCCAGACGGTTTGCCCTGTAGAAGCGGTAATCGCGGTTCTTTAGAACAGTCGGCATCGATTGGAGCAATTCGCCGCCAAACTGGTAAAGATCCTGACGAATTAGGTAAACTGGCAAGATTGGGCGATCGCGCTGCTTTAGAATTTTGGTCTAGCTATGGTAAATCGCTGGGTGCGGGATTGGCTAGCTTAATTTATGTTCTCACTCCCGAAGCCGTAATTTTAGGGGGCGGTATTAGTGCCAGCGCCAAGTTTTTTTTGCCTGCTATTCGCCAAGAGATAGAACGAAGGGTTTTATCTACTTCTCGTCCCAACCTCCAACTATTAACTGCCGAGTTGGGCAATCGGGCGGGGATGTTGGGTGCGGCTAAATTAGCTTGGCAGTTGGTAAATATATAGATAACAGATAGTAGCGGTAAATTTCATTCTGCTGTAAATTCAGGTAATTCCAGCCAAAATTTACTTCCCTGTCCGAGTTGTGATTCAACGCCAACGCGACCTTGAAACCTTTCTATGGCTCGTTTGACAAATGCCAAACCAACACCAGTACCTGGATAAGACTGAATTCCATGCAGGCGTATAAAAACGTCGAAGATCTTTTCTCTGTCTTCAGGATCGATCCCAATGCCATTATCCTCAACCCAAAGGCGTATCCAATTATTGCGTCTTTCTGCCCAAATGCGTATTTGTGGTTTGGTATCGGGAGCTACAAACTTAATTGCATTAGTCACCAGATTCAAAATTACCTGGATCGAGATGTTTTGATGTGCTTTAACTGCAAATGAAAGTTGCTCTGTGGTTATTTCGGCTCGTGCTTCTTTGCTTAAAGTTTCTATCTCTTTAATTACCTCATCTACCGCTTTACTTAGCTCTACTTTTTGTAGGCGTATTTCGCTGTATCCTACCCGACTATAGGTTAGTAAATCTTTAATCAAAGTATTCAAGCGACTTGCTGCTCTTATCGATCGCTGAAGATAATCTTTTGCCGTATCATCTAACTGATGAGCGTAGTCTTCTATAACTGCTTGGGAAAAACTGGTAATTGTTCTTAATGGTGTTTGGAGATCGTGAGCCATTAAAAAGTTAAACGCTTCTAAATCGGCATTAGATTGAACGATTTGGCGCACTAATTGCCCTCGTTCGATACCGTAGCGAATAGAGCGTACTAAGAGTGTTGGCGTAATTTCACCTTTAATTAGATAATCTTGCGCGCCTCTCCCAATTGCAGCTAAAGCCAAATTTTCGTCACTAGCAATTGTTAGCACGATAACTGGTATGTTGGGAACTGAGTTAATAAAACTACCTACTGTATCTAAACCATCAGAATCTGGCAAAGATAAATCTAGCAGGACGAGGTCGTAATGATTGGCTTTAGCTGCGGTAATTCCATCACTCAAACGTTCGACTATTTTAAGGAACCAGTCTGACTTGTCTACCTTTAAAAAAGTCCGCTTTAACAAATCGGCATCGCTAGGACTATCTTCTACTGCGAGAATTGAGAATTTCTCTATAAGATCGATTTATTATATTTATTATCCTGGTAAAGCTACCGTCCTCAGCCAAAACTGTTCGACTAAATCGGCAATCTGCATAAAATCATGCACGTCAAAAGGTTTGACAATATAGCAGTTGGCATGAAGATCGTAGGAATGTACTATATCTTGTTCCGAACTAGAGGTAGTCATTACGATTACAGGGATACGCTTTAAAACTGAATCGTTTTTGATCTCTGCTAAAACTTCTCGACCATCTAATCTAGGCAGGTTGAGGTCTAAAATAATTAAGTCTGGGCGTACCGCTTGCTTGTAGTCTCCCTGCCTTCTTAAAAAAGCGATCGCCTTTTCGCCATCTTCAACACAGTATAAAGAGTAGTCGAGGTTACTTTTCTGCAAACTTCGTCGAATTAGCATGGTATCGCTCGCCGAATCTTCAACCAGTAAAATATGTAATTTTTTTCTTGGCAATTTCATAGTTTATCGTTCTAAAAAGTCAATTGAAGGAAAGAAGAAAGACGACCGACTTTGATTGGTAGGATTATTTTGATTGGTAGAATTATTAGGTATTGTAAAAAAAAAGGTAGAACTATTGCCCAACTCCGACTCAACCCAAATTTTACCACCATGTCGTTCGACGATTTTGCGACATAAAGCCAACCCCACTCCCGTGCCGCTAAATTCGCGGTGAGTATGCAGGCGCTTAAAAATTTTAAAAATGCGGTCGTAGTATTCTGTTTTAATTCCAATTCCATTATCTACTACTTTAAACAACCAGCTTTTATCTTCTGTAGACTCGGCATGGATCGAAATTTGAGGTGAAATATTTTGACGGCGAAACTTAATCGCATTAACGAGCAAATTTTGAAATAACTGTACTAACTGAGTGCGGTCTGCGGTTAGGCAAGGTAAATCTCGATAGATAATATCTGCCCGTGCTTCCTCAATTGATGTTTGTAAATTAGTAATTGCTTCTTCCACTACCTTATTGCAATCTACCGTTCCTAGAATTAGCTCGCTAGTACCGACGCGAGAGTAGGTTAATAAATCTTCAATCAATCCCCGCATGCGGTGGGTACCATCGATAACAAAATCCATGTATTCGTGGGCAGTTGAGTCAAACTCAGAACTGTATTCTGTTTTAAGCAATTTTGTATATCCAGATATAGCTCGTAGTGGCTCTTGCAAATCGTGAGAAGCAATATGGGCAAAATCTTGTAATTCGGCATTGGAACGACTTAGTTCTCGGCGCAGTTGGTTTTCTCGCTTGAATAGTTCGCGATATTTTTTCTCGCTTTCTCGTAAGGCTTTTATTGCTTGGTTACGCTCGATTGAGGCGCGAATGTAGTGTTCTAAAACTGATGAATGAAGATAGGATTTATCCAGGTAATCAGCAGCACCAGAACTAAGCGCGGTAATATCTAATGCGCGGTCGCCTTGTCCGCTTAAAATAATTACTGGAGAATCGTTTTGCTGATTGATGAGTTTTAATAGTTCTAAACCATCGCGTTCGCCCAGGCGATAATCAACCAAATAGATATCGTGATTGTGCTGGTGTATAGCTGTTAATGCAGTTTCAAAAGTCGCTACCCAGTCTAGCTGAAACTGCTGTTCGGGTACTTCACCAAGCAAGTCTCGGATTAAGATGTAATCATCTTCATCATCTTCAACTAAAAGAACTTTGATTGAGCGATCGTTTGCCATGTTTATATTCTGTATTGTTCGTGCGGTAAAGTGACAATTTCCAACCAATAGTGACCGATGTATTTAATGACTTCGACCAATTGCTCGAAAGTAACAGGCTTGACGATAAATGAGCTTACCCCTAAAGAGTAAGAACGCAAAATATCTTCTTCCTCTTTGGAGGTGGTTAAAACTACGATGGGAATGTGCCGTAAATTGGCATCTTCTTTGATTTCTTTAAGTGCTTCTCGCCCATCTTTCCTGGGCATATTTAAGTCTAGCAAGATTAAACCAGGAAGAGGAAATTTCTCTGAATCTGTATAACGTCCGCGATGGTAGAGATAATCTAATAGTTCTTCGCCATCTTCAACAAAAAACAGAGGATTAGTCAGTCTACTTTCAATAAAGGCATCTTCTGCTAGCAGACGATCGTCTTCGTCATCTTCTGCCATTAAAATTGGCACTAGTTTTCGTTTTCTACCCAAATTAGTTTCTATCATTTTTTATTTGAGTGACTGGTAAGGTAATTATAAAAGTAGAACCTTTGCTTGGAATGCTTTCCGCCCGAAGCTTACCGCCATGACGTTCTACAATCTTACGGCAGATCGCCAAACCCATTCCAGTACCTTCGTATTCTAATCTTCCGTGTAGTCGTTGAAAGGGTGTAAAAATGCGGTCTAAGTATTTTTCATTAAAGCCAATGCCGTTGTCTTTAATCTGCAATTCAACTGATGATTTCGAGCCAGCAACCCGAGCAACAGTAATTATTGGTGGCACTTCTGGCTGGTGAAACTTGAGCGAATTGCCGATGAGATTTTGCCATAGCTGGCGCATCTGTAGGGGATCGGCTTCGATGGTTGGTAGTGGTTCGACTACAACTTGTCCTTTGGTTTGTTCGATTCGCGTTTCTAAATCGGAAAGTACATCTCTAACGATAGCGTTTAAGTCTGTGGCTATAAAGGGCTGAGACTTAGTCGTAATGCGAGAATAGGTCAGTAAGTCTCGAATGAGATTCTGCATCCGTTGGGCGGCGTTCTGCATTCGTCGCAGATAGTCTTGCCCTTTCTCTCCTAGTTCCTGGGAGTATTTGGCTTCCAGGCGATCGCCAAAAGCTTGAATTTTCCGTAGTGGTTCTTGCAAGTCGTGGGAGGCGACATAGGCAAAGTCTTGTAGTGCCTGATTGGAAGTTTTTAACTGTCTGGTAAGCTGTTGTAATTTGCGTTCGCTCTCGCGTCGTTCGGCGATTTCGCTTTCTAGTTCGGCAGTGCGTTCTCGGACTTTTTGCTCAAGCTCGTCATTGGCTTGTTGCAACAATCTTTCTGCCTCTTTGCGAAGGGTTATATCCGTAGCCACGCCACCAATTTGAGCCACTCGTCCCTCAGAGTCAAACAGGGGAAATTTAATTGAGAGATAAGTATGTAGTTTGCCGTCTGCTTGGGGAACTACTTCTTCAGTTTGCAGGGGTTGACGAGTTTCTACCACGCGGCGATCGTTAAGATTGAGAGCGGCAGCAATTTTGGAAGGAAAAATTTCTCGATCGCTCTTACCGATAACTTCTGACTGGGATAGACCAAAAATGGTTTCAAATTCTCGATTGACTAATTGCAGTTTGCCTTCTGGCTCTTTGAGATAGATAACCGAGGGAGCGTTATCGAGAATCGCTTGCAGTCTGGCTTGACTTTGTTTTAGTGCTGATTCTATCTGTCGCCGCCGCTCGATTTCCAATTCTAAAGATTGATTGATAGCCGATAACTCTACCGTTCTTTGTTTGACTCGCCCTTCTAACTTTTCATTTAAGTTTTTTAATTCTAAAGAGTATTGTTGTCGTTGGCGATCGATTTTATTTAATTTCTCAGCCGTCCACCAGACTATTCCACCTAAAAGCAAGATTTCTACTAAAGTTCTTAAAGCAACTCTTAAATCGAAATATTCAATATTCTGAGGAAAAATACGCACGAAAAACCAGCTTGATAGTGGCGGCACAATTAGCAATAAAGGAAGTAGCCGACGTGCCATTATGCCCCCCGCACTATTTTCGCTGACTACCTTCATCCAGCCTTTGTCAGGACGAGTTCCTAATAAAGCTAGAGCGAGTAATATAAAGCCAATAGCAGTATGAATTGCCATTCCCGTTCCAGAATTAACGCCATAAAGAAAGGCAATATCGTATATATGACCGCTAACTGCCGTTAAAGAAATAGCCGCGATCGCAATTGCCAGTAGCTGAACGGCAAAATAGTATTGTCGAACTAAAAGTAAAAAAGCTAAATTCAACCAGAAAAAATTTAAAGCGGTATTGGGAGACATTCTGCCCCTGACTACCGCATCTACAGCGTCGGGATCGGGAAAAGAAAGCAAGTCCGTTCCTAAATCTAGCTGAAAGCCATATTCGATTAGGGTTAAAACAGAAAAAACAATAACTACGCTGGGAACGAAATACAGGCAACCAGATAAGAAAACAGATTTGCTAACAGTTGGCTTAGCTATTCTGGCTTGTTGCCAATGCCACATCAGTAAGGAGATACCACTTAAAATCAAACCAAGAGCGGTACTTATTTTCATAGATACCTGTCCTGGAATTACGCTTTTGAGAATGGCTATATCCCCAAACCAACCGATGATGACAATACAACTCAAGCAAACGGCTATAATGGATAGTTTTACTGAAGTATCACGAAATTTATTGCTGAAGCTGTGACTCGACCGTAGCTCTATTAAACTTTTATTTGTCATAGATTTTCGAGCGTTGCGAGATTATCAGGCGAACAGACTTTGAAGCAGTTTCAGACAGTCAACATAATTTAGCTCGCTTTGTTCTTAGCAGAGCGTTCTTGGCTCAAAATCAATACTTCAAACGGCTGCAAAATTTTAGGAATATCGATTATTTTATCGACTTCGTAGATATTAAAAAATAATATTTGCCAGGCTTAAGTTTTTATTTGCCTATTCTATACAGAGTTTTTTTCATAAAATAACTAAATAAAAAAAGAGCAAAGTTATTACTCCGCTCTTAAAGGTTAATACAACTTATGCTTTACAAGCGCTCGATTATTCCGATTTTTTAGGTTTATAAGTAGATGCTACTTCTAACTCTTTTAGCTGTTTGGCATCGACAGCAGCAGGGGCATTAGTTAACAGACAGCTTGCCTGTTGGGTTTTGGGAAAAGCAATCGTATCGCGGATCGATTCCTCTCCTGCTAGCAACATTACCAAACGATCCAAACCGTAGGCAATACCGCCATGAGGAGGCGTGCCGTATTCAAACGCCTCTAATAAAAAACCAAATTTATTGTCGGCTTCTTCGGTAGACATCCCAATCGTTTCAAACACCCGTTGCTGAATTGCTTTTTGATAGATCCGCAGGCTGCCGCCGCCAATTTCTACGCCGTTATAAACTAAGTCGTAAGCGTGCGCTCTGGCAGTTTCTAAGTTATCGGCATCTTCAGGATAGGGTGCGGTAAAGGGATGATGGAGTGCTTCATAACGCTTCTCGTCGGCATTCCATTCAAACATGGGAAATTCCGTAATCCAAAGTAAGTTAGTTTTATTTTCGTCAATTAAACCCAATTCTCGTCCGATAACCTGACGCAAGCGATCTAGAGATTTATTTACCGTTTCGGTATCTCCCGCACCAAACAGTAGTAAGTGTCCTGGTTTTGCTCCAGTTTTGTCTAGTAAATCTTGTTTTTGTGCTTCGCTGAGGTTATCTTTAATTGCGCCGATAGTATCGATCTCGTTATTGTCTCGAACGCGAATAAAAGCAATACCTTTAGCACCTGCGGCGACTGCTTCGTTAAAGATATCCCCTTTGGGTTTGATCCTGACGTTAGAAATTGCGTCGTTACCGTTGGGAATGGGCAAGACTTTTACCTTACCACCACTGGCAACCGCCCCCGAAAAGACTTTAAAACCCATATCTTTGACAATTTCTGAGACATCGACCAATTCTAAGCCAAAGCGAGTATCTGGGCGATCGCTGCCGTATTTTGACATGGCTTCGGCGTAGGTAAGACGGGGAAACGGACGAGGTAATTCTACGTTTTTAACGGTTTTAAAAATATGACAGATTAGAGCTTCGTTAAGTTCGATTATTTCATCGACAGACATAAAGCTCATTTCCATGTCTAGCTGGGTAAATTCGGGCTGTCTGTCGGCGCGTAAATCTTCATCGCGAAAACAACGAGCAATCTGATAGTAGCGATCGCATCCCGCTACCATCAATAACTGTTTGAACAACTGTGGTGATTGGGGTAAAGCATACCATTGACCTGGATTTACGCGAGAAGGCACTAAATAATCCCTGGCACCTTCGGGAGTAGAACGAGTCAAAATTGGCGTTTCTACTTCCATGAAGTCACATTCGTCTTCTAAAAAGCGACGAATTGCCTTTACTACCTGATGGCGCAATTTTAAATTTTGTGCCATGCGGGGTTTTCTCAGATCTAAATAGCGATACTGCAAGCGCAAATCTTCTCTAACAGTTTCGGTATCGACAGTAGCAACCTGAAAGGGAAGCTGCTTGTTCACTCCGTTGAGAACTTCGATCGATTCGGCATAAATTTCTACTTCTCCCGTTGGCAGTTTGGTATTGAGAGATTCGGGAGGACGTTTGCTGACTTTACCTACAGCCTTAACTACATATTCGCTGCGTAAAGATTCGGCATCGCCATAAGATTCGGGAGTACGTTGCGGATCGCTAACAATCTGTACCGTTCCCGTGCGATCGCGCAAATCGATAAAAATTACGCCACCGTGATCGCGACGGCGATCGACCCAGCCATACAAGGTAACGGTTTTATCGATATGTTCGGCTCTTAATTCGCCGCAATAGTTAGTTCTCATCCCTAATAGCAAATATATATAAAATTTTAAATCTAGCGTCTTTTAGATTAACAAAAAACAGGGGGTAGTATTTGCTGTCTAGACATCAATTGCTCTTTCTCAGTTCTAAATGGCATTGTGAAACCGCATCTAGTTTGAAACTAATTTAAAAATTACACTTTTCTAAGTGGACGGGGTTTAGTAAACATCTCGATCGTTGCGATTGATAATTAAGAATGTTAAAACAATTGCACGCTCGCGATCGTTTTAACTTATTTAACTAATTTCTATTTTTTTGCCTCACCGTCTGCCAAGATGGAAGGCGATCGAAACCTACTGGTAATTTTTCTCGATGATGTTCTGTCACCAACCTGAAAAATGGAGTTCTATTGTCCTCAAGTCAACTAAAAAAAAGAGAATTTGGTTATTATCTTTTTTAATGATTTTGACTCTAGGTAAGGGATACAAACAAATACGCAATAATTCGCTATCTCCCGAAGCTTTTCTCGTTTTAGGCGGACACGAAGAACGCGAAAAATTTGCTGCTACTCTGGCACGACAATATCCCGACCTACCAATTTGGGTATCTTCTGGCAGTCCCCAAGACTACGCCGAGAAAATTTTTTACAATCGCGGTATCACAGGCGATCGCCTGCATCTCGATTATCGTGCTAACGATACTGTTACTAACTTTACTACTTTAGTAGACGAACTAAAAGCCCAGGGAATCGACAGCGTCTATTTAATTACTTCCGAAAATCACATGCTTCGCGCTCGCGTTATCGGCGAAATTGTGTTTGGCAGTCGGGGAATTGCGATCGAACCCGTTGCCGTACCTTCACAAAATCCTCCAGAACCAATCGAAAAGAGTTTGCGAGATGGTGCCAGGTCTATTCTCTGGCTAACTACAGGACATACTGGAACAATTTTGTTCCAGTTTATCGAACGACCATTGTAATTGACTTGGAGGCAAAAGCCAGAAAAGCTTTTTTATATAGTGAGTAGCAAGTCAAAATAATCTATTTATTACTTGCTACTTGCTACTTGCTACTTTCTACCCTTTTGTCAGGCGAATATGGTTCATGATTTTGGATTTACGTTCTTGTTTGGTACCACCATTAAGATCGTAGTTTCCTTTACTGCGCGTTAAGTGTTCTTCGATTCTCTTTTTATTGTTCGACTGTTCGAGGGAGTCAAGTGATTCGTAGTTCTGAGGAGAACGCTGAAAATCTAAGCCGTCAGAACTTTTAGCAATATGTTCTCGAATTCTTCTTTGGCGATCGCTAGCCATAATGTTTGCGAAAATAGATAATAAAAAACAACCAGATCTATTATTACTCGCTTACTGCCATAAATAACGACCGCGTTTTTAAATAACAAGTTGGAAGTAGAAAAAATTCAAACTTTTTCTTTCGGTGGAGGAACGATACCAGGTTTATATAAAGCTTTGTCTATATCGCGGAGAGCTTCAAAATCATCTTCTGGCAAAGGATAAAGTTTTCCTCCAACTAAACCTTTATTAGTAGCGTTTGGTTTTTCTAAAAAAGAAAATGCCTGGCGAAACTCCTGGGGAGTTGTGTTAATAGGAGCCTCAAAATGACAGGGAATAATGCGTTTGAAGCTCCAACCAGCAATTTTATCTGCCCAGGCAAGAGTTTCAGTCGGCGCGCGATTGAGAATTAGAGTCTGTAATATAGGAGCGACTAAAATTCGTCCATCACCGCTTAAAGCATCAAAGGATTCTTGCCAGTAGTATTTCCATTTAAAAGGAAAAAGCCCGAAGTAGGCTTTTAAAGATTTATTAGGGGATTTAAGAGCGTTGACAAATACCTCTCGCCATTTTGGTACTTCTAAAACGCTCGATCTAAAATACATGGCAAATAGACAAATACGCTGCCAGCCTTTGATGCGATTTGCTGGAGTATCTATAATTGGCTCTTCTGCGCTGTCTCTGGCATGAAACAATAAAGGATACAAATCTTGCTCGACAATTTCGGGGGGATGTTTGGGAATAGAAACAATAGCATCTGTAACTAGCAGAGTTTGCGATCGCTTGTGTAAAAAAACAACTTCTTCAAACTGACCCAAATTAAGGTCGATATCCCCCAAAATGGCATAGTCAAATTCATCTGCGAAAGGAGTTTTGCTGCTGTCTGTCGGTAAGATTTGAGTACGCTTAGGAGGAAAACCCAGCCAGCTCAAAGGCAAGTTTACAGGAAAACTCCATTGGTTGGGAGCGACATATATTTGAGCGTTGGGAAACTTTCTGGCAAATGGCGGAACAAATACCTTGTGTTCTACTGCCGAAATAGTAGGCAAAATAATATATTTAACGTCTCCGTGTTCTTCAACCAACTCTCGAACTAGACGAATACATTCAGGAGTAGGGGCAACGGGCGCATAGACTAACAATCCTCCATTAGCCAGCTTAACTACAGTCATGCGAATCGGGACGACGACATAAAAAATGCCCTGAATTTGGTCGAAAGTCCAAATCGTATCTTTAATTACTTCGTGGCGAATCGTGCGGCGTTTACCGTAAGGATATATAGGGACAATAGGCCACAATTTCCAGCTATAGTTGCGAGCCTTCAATCTACTTTGAGGTATGCGATCGCTTTTATCTTGTTGCACCACTGTCTGTTATTACAATCGATTTACGCAGGCAAAACTTCCCGAACTTCTGAGTAGTACTATTGTTAAAATTTTAATGGAGACCCTCGATAACGAACGTCTCCAATTTTTAAATAAGATAAATGTCACAGCAGACTTCGCCGTATTAAGGCGAAGTAGTCTGTGGCTTTTTTTAGTAAAGCTCTTCTTCTTGGTGAGTAGTAATCGTGCAATCAGAAGTAGGATAAGCTACACAAGTTAAAACGTATCCAGATTCTATTTGATCGTCATCCAAGAAAGACTGATCGGACTGGTCTACACTACCCGATTCTAGTTTGCCAGCGCAAGTAGAGCAAGCACCAGCACGGCAAGAATAAGGGAGGTCTAAACCTTGTTCTTCGGCGACATCAAGAATATACTCATCTTCAGGTACTTCAATAGTTTGTTCGCCATCGGGCATTTTGAGAGTAACGCTATAAGCTGCCATATTTATTTAATTCCTCTTTTACAAATGAAATACTAGTTGACGCTCGATCTAGAAAGTTCGCTCTATTCAATAAGCTAAATAGAATGCACTTTTCTACATAAGCTTCATTTTTGATACTAAGCGAAAAATATTCTTTGTTCCTAGTGCATTAGAAATGAAATTTTTAATTGAATTTAATATAAAAATTACTTATGGCAAATCTATAGCTAAAGATAGAAATTAAAATTTAATGTTTCATCGCCTACAATTAAGACTTGACAAGGGATATCTCCAGTTTTTCTTATGATAGCAGCTTCTTAGTTTAGTCAAAAAATAAATATTAATTATAGTTATACCTATGATTGATGAATTGTACTTAGACAAAAGCCAATGGTAAAGAGTGAAATGATATGATATCAAATCAAATTTATACAAGAATGGAGGCTCGGTCGATACGAAAGCCTCCAGCAAACATGTTATATTTATCCGTCTCTTACTTTACCGCCTGACGGTTAATTTAGTACGGTTTTTTATAAAAGTGCATCTTCTTGATGAGTAGTAATCGTGCAGTCGGAAGTAGGATAAGCAAAGCAGGTAAGAACAAATCCAGCTTCAATTTGCTCGTCGTCTAAAAATGTTTGCTCGGACTGGTCTACACTACCCGATTCTAGTTTGCCAGCGCAACTAGAACAAGCACCAGCACGGCAAGAATAAGGCAGATCTAAACCTTCTTCTTCGGCGACATCGAGAATATACTCATCTTCAGGTACTTCGATGGTTTTTTCGCCATCGGGCATTTTTAGAGTAACGTTATAAGCTGCCATATTTATTTAATTCCTCTTTTACAGAAAATATTATTTTTACTTAGTTAGTAAAGCTTGGTTTATCTAATTAACTAGTTATAGATAGCACTTTCCTACATAAGCTTCATTTTTGATACTAGGCGAAAAATATTCTTAATTTTTAGTGCATTAGAAATGAAGTTTTTAAATAAAGTTATTATAAATATTGCTTATATAAATTTATGCCTAAAGATAGAGTTTAAAATTCAATATTAGATCGCTATAACCAAGAATAAATAAGAAGTATATCCACTTTTTATAATAGCAGGTTCTTTGTTCAAAGAAAAATTAATATTAATTATAGTTGTACTGAGTAATTAGTAAATTGTACTTAGATAAAGACCAATGGCAAAAATAAAAGCAGGTATAGTAGGAACGGGATATGCAGCAAATAAAAGGGCTGAAGCATTAAAAGCAGATGAAAGAGTCGAGCTAGTTGCGGTTGCGGGTAGTACTGCTTCGAGAGTTGAAGAGTTCGGGCAAAATTTTGAGATCGAAGCAGTAGACTCCTGGCAAAAATTAGTTAATTCGGCAGAACTAGATCTAATTTTTGTCTGTACGGTTAATTCTTTACATGGTGCGATCGCAGCTACGGCATTAGCAGCAGATAAACACGTAGTTGTAGAATACCCTTTGGCATTAGATCCGCAGCAGGCTACCGATATCTTGGCGTTAGCGGCTGAAAAAAATAAATTACTTCATGTCGAACATATCGAACTTCTTGGCGGCTTGCATCAGACAATAAAGCAAAATCTGCCCGAGATTGGCAACGCGTTTTATGCTCGCTATAGGACTATTAGTCCCAAGCGAAATGTAGCTTTAAACTGGAAATACCATCGAACCGAATTTGGTTTTCCTCTAGCCGCAGCTTTATCTCGTATTCATCGCCTTACAGATTTATTTGGTGCGGTAAAAACTGTATCCTGTCAACATCGCTACTGGAATAGTTCTCGCGCCAATTATTTTACCGCCTGTTTGTGTAACGCCCAGTTAAAATTTGCTAACAAACTCGTAGCAGAAGTTGTTTATGGCAAAGGAGATGTTTTCTGGCAAGGAGATCGCACTTTTGAAATACACGGCGATCGCGGTACCCTTGTATTTGCAGGAGAACGAGGAACTATAATTCGAGGCGACAAGCATGAACCAATATCAGTTCAAAGCCGTCGTGGGTTGTTTGCACGCGATACGACTTTGGTTTTAAATTTCTTAACAGAGAATAATTCGCTTTACGTTCGTCCTCAAGCTAGTTTATATGCGCTTCAAGTCGCTGAAGCAACACGAATAGCAGCAGCAAGCGAAAGTCTAATATCTCTCTAGGATTTATCAATGAGCAATGAGCAATAAATTTTGACTGCAAAAAATCAGAAATAGCTGCCTTTGCCCACTGCAATTGAGCTATACGCAATGAAAATCGACCATATCAATTTTCGATTTATTTTGGGGAACTTTAATATTAATTACCAAAATAATTATTTAGGAGCGATCGCTCATGGCAACAAGAACTTCTCGTTTGGCTACCTCTAAAAATAGTCAAATAGTTATCACTACCTTAGAAGGAGTACCTGGAAAAGAAATTATCGAACACTTTGGTTTGGTGCAGGGTAGTACCATTCGAGCCAAACACGTTGGTAAAGACATCATGGCTGGCTTGAAAAATCTGGTAGGAGGAGAACTAAAAGGATACACCGATCTACTACAAGAAGCCAGACAGGAAGCAACCGAAAGAATGCTCCAGCAAGCGGCTTTCGTCGGTGCCAATGCAGTAGTTAACGTTCGCTTTGCTACTTCTTCTGTCGCTCAAGGTGCGGCAGAACTATTTGCTTATGGAACGGCAGTAAAGGTGCAATAGCTATGGAAGATATTATCTTTTTCGCGCTCTTGCTTGGTATAGGTTATTTTGTCGGCAGTTTTTTAGAGCAGCGACATTATAAAGATATAAAAAAAAGAGAACGGCAAACTTTGCACGTACCTCTAGTGAGTTTTGGTGCCAAACAGCAGGGACTTTTAATTGCTGAGGGTAACGAAGCCAATCTTTTTGTCGGGAGTGTAGTAGTTTCTGGCGACTATTTTAAAATGTTTACTTCTTCACTACGCAATTTGGTAGGCGGTAGAGTTGTCGCTTACGAAAGTATCTTAGATCGCGGACGCAGAGAAGCCATCTTGCGGATGAAAGAAGGAGCGATCGCCTGGGGAGCGACTAAAGTTGTCAATGTTCGCCTGGAAACAGCGAGAATTGGCAATCAAAACGGACGCAACGGCTTGGCAGCGATTGAAGTCATTGCCTATGGTACGGGAATTCGCTAATGGTCTATAACCCCAAAGAAATTACCGAAGAAGTTAACGTTACTGCCGTTCATCCTTTGGTGGATTTAGCTTATTTATTAGCCACGGTAGTAGTGTTTAGTGTTTTGGTTTATCTCGGTTTGGGAGTTATTGCGACTAAGTTGGTTACTCATATTTCTCCCGAACTAGAAGCCAAAATTGGCAAACAACTGCTGTCTACTGTACCTAACATTGCTTCAAAAACTAATCCCCAGCAACAGCAATACCTGGAAAGTTTGTTAACTGACTTGCAAACAACAAATTTAAATCGCCCTTCTCCATCCATCCATATCGTCAAGGACAAATATGCCAATGCAGTAATTATTCCTGGAGGACACATTATAGTTACCACAGCATTACTAACAGAGGCAGAATCAGAAAATGAATTAGCCTTTGTGCTGGCACATGAGTTGGGTCATCATGTAGCAAAAGATCCTTTAAAAGGCTTGGGGCGATCGCTAGTTGGGATAACTATGGCAACAGTTTTGGGCATCGGTAGCGGCAATGCAGACATAGTTACACTGACGGGTTCTCTAACCGATTTACACTACAGTCGCCGACAGGAAACGGCTGCCGATGTTTATGCTCTATCGGCGATCGTCAGAAAGTACGGACATGGTGATGCTAGTCTGGATTTTTTCCAACGCATTCTAGCTAAAAATCGCGATCGCAGGGGCAAGTTATCTGCATATTTTTCTACTCATCCTCTAACTCAAGCCAGAATCGATTATTTGTATCGAGTTGCTTCCAAAAAAGGTTGGCGAATGTCGGGAGAAACAACAGATTTACCTAAATAATTTAAGCACACCGACCGAGCAAAAAAATACAAAAGCTTTAGAGGACATCTGAAAAGTTATCTTTTTAACTTTCCACTTCTTGGTTCTGCCCCCCTAGCCCCCCAAATCTGGGGGAAACAAATCAAAGTCCCCCAAGCTTAGGGGATTTAGGGGGCTAAGTTGTAATAAATCAGACTTCTCAGACAACCTCTTACTTGTAGATATCTATATCACAGCTAAATTTAATAATTTGAGTCAGAAAGAGAGCTAAGGAGTTTATTCTATCTGGATTTACTATGAGTCAGGATATTGCAAGATACATTGAGATTGTTGGCAAAGATAATCTAAAAAAGTATTTAAAAGAAAATTTAAAAGCAGAATTGAACAAGGCGATCGCAAATGAAAACTGGCAGCTAGTCAAAGAAATCACTGGATTAATAGAAAATGTTTTTATTGAAGATGTTTCAGAAACAGAAAAAGATTTGATAAAGTGTGTCGAACTTGTTGGCGTTCCTAAATTAAACTCAGATTCAAAAAAAAAATTTGACTAATGCTTTTGAAGCAGAAGATTGGGAAACCGTAAAAGAAATATCTGCAATTTTTAAGCATTATTACGATTGTACAGAACAAAGCATTGACTCGAATACGAAAATATGTCTAAAAGTAATTCTATCAGAATTAATTAGAGTGGGTGATTGGCATTTGGTAGAATGTTTTACTTACTCTATCAAAGAAAATTTTTATTGCGATAAGCAATATCATTATAGAAAAGCTTACTCAGATATAAATATATATTTTAAGAAAATTCTTACACAGTTAGTTGAAAAAGAAGATTGGTATTTAATAGAACAATTAATCGATCTTGTTAAGGATATATTTACTTTTGACTATCCACATACAGATTATTTGCACAGTGCAAAAGCAAACTTAAAACAAATACTAAGACAATCAATTGAAAAAAATAACTACGATTTGGCTTTTAAAACTACTCAATTAATAGAAAAATATTTTTTTGAAACAGATCCGATTAGAAGAGGAATAAATGAAATTATCGTAGAACAGTTTGAAATAGAGAGAGAAAAAATAACTTCAGAATTAAACCTTAGAGATTTAGAACATAGTGAATTATGTCGTATAGAATTAATAATGGCTATAGAAGAAGGATTTGATGTAGAGATATGCGACCAACAAGCAGATGAAATAGTAACGGTTAAAGATTTGTATGATGTTGTGACTGGTAATTTAGAAGAAAAATTAATAACAGTTTAAGATAATATCATAAAGTGCGATCGCGCCATTATCCATAATTTTGATTATCGTACAAAAAAACAACATTATTCGTAGGGGCGGTTCGCGAACCGCCCTTACAGAGTGTGATGCAATTGGTCTTGATGCCAAGATAGGAGATTATTGATTATATATCGGCGAATGTTGTTTAGCGATCGCTAGAGACAACCTACTTATTTCTGTTGGCTGCGCCACCAACCTCTTACTAGTCTAATTTCTTCGTAGCTATATTCTTCTCCTAAATGTTCTTTCAACGGTTTTAGTAAATTATCCCCTAGCTTCTCTATAGTCTGAATTATTGCCTGTTGCTTGTTGGCAGTGACTAACTTATTCAGCGCGACTGGCTGATTCATTTCAATTAGTTCGCAGAGATGAGTGTTAATCGTACCGACAGCCATACCTCTTTCCTTAGCTATTTCCGCCGCGCTCAAACCCTGCTGGTGCAGTTGCAGAGTTGTCATTTGACTGCCAGAAGGTAGAGGCGTAGGCAACTTTTGCTGTGCGGTAAATTCGCGAATTGTAGAAATAAAGCTTTCGCCATATTGCTGGGTTTTATACTGATTTATACCCGATAAATTGGCAAAGCTGTCTAAAGTCGTCGGTCGAACTTGCGCCATTAATTTGAGGCTCGAATCGGCAAAAATCACGTAGGGAGGGACGGACTGGCGATCGGCAATTTGCTTGCGTAACATTCTCAATCTGTCAAACAAAATTTCGGCTTCGGCTTTGCGAGAGTTACTAGCTACGGCTCTTTGTTTATCTGGTTTGCTTACCGCTATTTCTACCGATCGCTGTTTGCGGAGAATTTCCCAACTGGCTTTATTTAGTTTGAGAATGCGATAGCCGTCATTGCTTTCTGCTACCAAACCTTGATGCAGAAGCGATCGCGCCAGCATCTTCCACTGGTCTGCGGTTTTGTCTTTACCGATGCCGTAGGTAGATAGTAAATGATGTCCGTACTGTTGAATTTTTTGTTTGCGCGAACCCCGTAACACGTCGATAACGTGCATTGCCCCAAACTTTTCGCGACAGCGTGCCACACAGGAAAGAAATTTTTGCGCTTCAATCGTCCAGTCTTCAATTGGTTTGGGATTTAGGCAGTTATCGCACTTACCACAGTTGCCGCGATACCGTTCGCCAAAATACCGCAAAATTATCGTGCGCCGACAATCAGTTCCCTCGGCATAATCGACTACCTGACGCAGTTGCTGCCGAGAAATGCGCTGTTCGGCTTCGTTAGATTTTTGTTCGATCAAAAAATCTATTTTTTTAAGATCTCCCAAACTAAAAAAGAGAATCGATTTGGCAGGTTCGCCATCTCTACCAGCCCGTCCCGACTCTTGATAAAAGTTTTCCAAGCTGCGGGGCAGATCGTAATGATAGACAAAGCGCACGTCTGGTTTGTTAATTCCCATGCCAAAGGCAATCGTTGCCACGATAACTCGTATATCATCCCGTAAAAAACGAGTTTGATTGATGCTTCTTTGTTTGTCGCTCAGTCCTGCATGGTAGGGTAAAGCCTCAATACCGTCGTGCTGTAGCTTTAAAGCTACTTCTTCTACGCTACGCCTACTCAAGCAGTAAACAATTCCCGAACCAGACTCGGTACGAATATTTTGTAGCAGTTGGCGATAGATGGTGCGGTCTTTGGTTTTTACTTCGTAGTGGATATTAGTACGGTTAAAGCTGGCAATATGTATCTGTGGCTGGTGTAGGTTTAGCTGCTGAATTATATCCTGCTGCACTCTTTTAGTAGCAGTAGCCGTTAATGCCTGAATGGGAGTTTGGGGAAATCGTTGGCGTAGAGTTTGAAGACGGCGATATTCGGGGCGAAAATCGTGACCCCACTCCGAGACGCAGTGAGCTTCATCTATAGCGATTGCGCTAATGCCTACTTTGCCCGCAATTCGCTCTAAAAATTCGCCAAAACCAGGATTGAGAAGTCGTTCGGGAGCGACATAGAGTAATTTAATCTTGCCTTGTAAAATTGCTATCTGACGCGATCGCGCTTCTTCGATATTTAAAGTACTGTTAAGAAAAGTCGCACCAATACCGTTATCTTTTAAAGCATCTACCTGATCCTGCATTAAAGCAATTAGCGGCGAAACTACAATCGTCAAACCCGAACGCAACAAAGCAGGTAACTGAAAACAAAGAGATTTMCCCCCGCCTGTGGGCATAATCGTCAAGGAATCTCTTTTATTTAAGGCATGTTCGATAATTTGCTTTTGTCCCGATCGAAAAGAGTCATAACCAAAAAAATGTTTTAATGCTGCTTCTAAAGAAGTAAATTGAGCCACAGTGGAAAACAGGCGATCGCATGGTTTGGTTCTACAAGTTAATTTTACAGGCGATCGTCATTAGCTAATATCAGTTCTGGTATATCTATACGCTAAAGTTTTTCTTCACAAATACAGTAGCGATCGCGTCCTAATTTTTTTGCCCGATAGAGTGCGCGATCGGCTTTAGTAATTAAAGTGCTTGGTGGTAATTCTATATTCGGAATCTCGCTACAAATTCCCATGCTTAAAGTAACATATTCAGATACTTCTGAAGCTTTATGTACTAATTCTAAATTTCTAATTTCCCGTTGAATATTTGTGGCAACCTGTATTGCACCATTTATATCGGTATTGGGTAAAATGACTGCAAATTCTTCACCGCCATAACGCGCTGCTAGATCTCCAGGTCTTCTAACAGCATTACTTATTGTCTTGGCTACTTGTCTCAAACAATCATCTCCTGCTGGATGACCATAACAATCGTTAAATTTTTTAAAATAATCTACATCGCAAAAAATTAAAGATAGAGGTTGTCGAGCTTCAAACATTCTCAGCCATTCTCGATAAAAATAATCATCAAAGCTGCGGCGATTTGATATTTGAGTTAGTTCATCTATATGAGCGAGATATTGTAATTTTTGATTGGCTTCTTTTAGCTGTGCTTCTGCTAGTTTACGCTCTCTAATATCACGAACGATAGCGCAATTATATTCTCGATCTTCAAAATTAAGATAATTAGCAGTTACTTCTACAGGTAAATAATCGCCTTCTTTAGTAAAATGAATTGTTTCAAAGATAAAAGCTTCTAGTTCTTTTAATTTTTTCCAATGATCGCCCCAATGAGACGGACTTAATTGAGGATCGACATCATAAAGACTCATTTGTAAAAGTTCTTCTTTGCTATAGCCAAGAAATTTAGTAGCGGCTTCATTAACGTAAAAAAAGTTGGCGTTAGAATCGAGAAAATAAACAGCATCTCTGGCGCGATCGAGAGAAAATTGTGTTAAATTTAAGGTTTTTTGCACTTGCTTGCGTTCTTCAATTTCTTGCTGTAGTTCTTGAGTACGTATATCGACTAAATTTTCTAAATTACTTTTAACTGTTTCTAATGCCGCATAAAGAACCATTATTTCGCGATTGCTTTGTTCGATAACTACTAAGTCACGGTATGCTCTTAAAGAAGCAACTGCCGTTACCATAAGTTTGTTGCGAGTTAATTCTACTTTTAATTTATAGTCATTAATATCGTAATCGGTGATTATCGATTCTTCGGGTGCTTCTCCTGGTTGTCCAGTTCTTAAAATAATTCTGACTAATTTATTATTTAATTCTGTTCTAATGTATTTGACTAATTCCAAGCCAGAATTATTAGCTTCCATTACTACATCTAGCAAAATAAAAGCTATGTCTGAATTATTGGCAATTATTATTTTAGCTGCTTCAGCAGTGTAAGCAGATAAAAAAGTAAGATTTTTATTTTCAAACTGTAAATTTCTTAGAGCTAGCCTGGTTGCTTGATGAACTGATAAATCGTCATCAACAATTAAAACTTTCCAAGAGTCAATTTCGCTCTTTTCTAATTCCTCTTCTAAATCTTCTTCAATAATTAGTTCTTCTTCGTCAAAAAGCAGTTCTTCGCTGTTATCGACTGACTCCAAAGATAAATTGGTATCATTCATAGTAAAGTTGTAACGTCTAGCAATTCCGATTTAAAGAGGAATACTCATAATAAATATTGTTCCCAGATTCACGCTACTTTTAACATGAATCGCTGTCTTTAGTTTTTGAGCGATCGGATTATAGACAACATGCAAGCCCAGACCGCTACAATCGCGATCGCCAAAAGTAGCAAATAAGGTTTTTAAAAACTATATGATTGATGGCAGAAAAATATCACAGGTTGCGGCTAGGATCGCCTAAATAGTCACTATAAGTAACTTTAGGAAGTTTTTCTAACTGCCAATATCGCGCTAAGTTTTGTAACAATCTATCTTGAGACTCGCGAAAATATTCGATGCGATCGCCGTGATTGATAACAGCAAACTGAATCTGTCCGCCATCACCAGTAGGAATAACCCCTGCTAAGGCACTCACTTTAGCTAAAGTACCTGTTTTGAGACTCGTTCCTTGAGGAAGATTGCGTTTCGCTACTGTTCCCACCGTATCTCTACCAGCAACGGGAAATAACTCGGTGACATTCATAGCGTGAGGTTCTAAGAGGCGATCGATTGCCCGTAACATCTGACAAACCGCACGGGGAGAAATACGATTGGCAGGACTCAACCCAGAACCATTAACCAGTTGTATTTCAGATTGGGTTAAGTTGGCAGTATATGCGGCAGAGCGAGCTACTTCTGACGCACCTCCTGCCAAATCTGCTAGCATCTGAGCTATGTGATTGTTGCTGTAGATATTCATTTGTCTGAGAATTTCTTTGAGAGGCAGAGATTGATGGCGCAACAACAAACGTGCAAAAGCGGGAATTTGGCGTTCTAGTCTGACGTTACCTGCGATCGCTAGCTGGGGTCGTGGTGTATTTGCAGGTAAAGTATAATACTGTTGGTTTACTTCAGAACTCCAGAGTTTTTCGTTCAATCCTTGTTTTAGTAATTCTCCCGCAGTTCGAGAATTAGCTTCATAATTCATATAGAATTTATTGGTAACTATTAAATCTCCTGCTACCCGCTCGATGCCCAGATTGACGATCGCATTACCTAGAGCGATCGCCTCTTCCCAAACGAAAAAAGGATCGCCACTACCTTCAATAATTAAATCTCCTTCTAAAGTTCCGTTATTTATCGTTCCAGTAGCGTAAACTTTAGTTTCAAACTGATGATTTGCGCCCCACTTACTCAACGAAGCAAGAGTTGTGGCAATTTTAGTTAGAGAGGCTGCGGCTATGGGAACAGTTCCATTACTGTCGGCTATGGTTTCCCATTCTGACTGAATCCATAAGCCTTGCTGTTGCAGGTCAATACCGCCCTCTGCCAGGGTTTGGCGGTAGGTTTCGATAGTGCGATCGATTGCCTTACTGCGACTGGTGGGGGGTAACTCAAAGATAACTGCTTGCTCCCACTCTATTAAAGGTATGGGTTGTAAGGGTTTGTAACGACCGAAAAACAGGCTCGCTCCAAGGAGCGAACTAATTAAATTTAGCATTTAAATTTAACAACCAAAAATTATTTTAATTCTCTATAGCAATCCTCAATGAAACAAGAGAATATCTATTGCCTGTTTTCTGTTCTCTCTCTTACGCGATTGCACTTGCCGAGGAAAGCTTGGCGTGCCTCGCGCGTTATTCCCTTTTTTATTACTACAAATGATAAATTTACTACAATTTAAGAATCGTAATAATTATCAGATAGCACTGTTTCTTCAATTTCTGAATTATCTAACACCATCGTATCTTTATAATTGGTATCTCGTACGGGAGTATAGTGTGTTTTTTCCCGATCCCAGTACTGCAAGACTTTATCGTTTTCGGGATTATGAGGAATATACTGATAGGTTATTTTAATATTGTTTCCCAAACTAATCACATCACCAGAATTCAGTTTGTGTAAAGTTTGTCTTTTGCCGTTGATAAAAATTCCATTACTGCTTCTTTTTCTTTTACCTTTACCATCAATAATCCAAAAAGCATAATGACTGCGTTCGCGATCGTCTATATATCTCATCCAAGCGATAGTAGCATGATGGCGAGACACCATTTTATCGTTAATTGGTAAATTATTTTGAGGATGCCGACCGATAGAAAAAACACTAACGTTTAGAGAAACGGCTCTTTTTGACTCTGAAGATTCAACGATTAAAATGTGTCTTCCTTGTAGTGCATCGTCTCGATTAAATTTTACTAAATTTAGCTTGGATTTTGGATCGGTCATGTGTATATAGAGTAAATATTACATTAGATAAATGAAAGAAAGCCAAATTGTTTCAAGTACCAGGTGCAGGCTAAAACAAATAGTAGATTTTAATTGGCTAATAACTTGTAGGGTCTTTTACAAAGCATGACTTAAAAATCGCCTTATAATAAATATTCGTCTACATTCTAATTCAAAATAAAATACTTGTAATGATTTGATTTTACTTACAAAAGTAAAACGAATTATTAGCGTTGATAGTATCAGTTAAAATAAGGATATATTGATAAAATAGTTTTTATCTTTTGTTTATTTAAGCAATTTTATTTAGTTAGATTTAACTAGAAAGCAATGGTTGACTATAAACTCTAAACCCTAATTTTTGTAGATTATTAATTGTTTGACTTTCATCGTGTATCCAAAATTTTTGTCCGAAACGAACGAATTGGCGATTTTTACCTTTACCAATAACGGCAACTACAGGAATTTTTAATTTACTTGTATCTTGAGATTCTTGTAAAATCTGCTTGAGATAAACCTGTTTGCTTTTGTCCGAGGCTTGTTCGGGGGTAATTTCAAACAGAATCATTTTGACTTTTTCTATGGGTTCGGCATCATCAATGATTATCTGATAGCGTTCTTCACGTTTCTGTACTTTACCCCAAACAATCAGGCGGTTATTTTCTTGTAAAATGGGAGCCAACTTTTCGTAAGTGCTGGGAAATACGGTTCCTTCTGCTTCGCCTGTAATATCTTCCATTTGCAAAAAAGCCATCGGATCGCCTTTTTTAGTAGTAATGGTTTTGACAGCGTTGAGCATTACTACCGCACTGACTTTTTGTCGAGAATTTTGTTCGGTTAAATTGTTTAGCTGAATGGGTGAAAGAATCTGAGCGGCTTGATATGCTGATTTGAGGGGGTGATCGCTAAGATAAAAACCAATGTGTTCTTTTTCCAACCGTAGCTTTTCTTGCAGAGGGAAATCTTCTACTGCTGGAGTGCTGGGGGCTTGCTCGAAAGATCGATCGGTGCGATCGCCTGTAAGATTATCACCTAGCATATCGAATAAATTCATCTGACCGCTATCTCTTTCTTTAGTACGTTTTTGCGCCCAGGCTATTACTACGTCAAGATCTTGAATTAACTGACGGCGGTTAGAGTCGATCCTGTCAAACGCACCACAGTAGATTAGAGTTTCCAAAGCGCGGCGATTGACTTTATTTAACTCGACGCGATCGCAAAAATTAGCGAGAGATTTAAATTCTCCTTCTTCTCTAGATTTCAGTATATTTTCGATCGCTCCCTGACCTAAATTTTTGACAGCAGATAGACCAAACAACAAGCTTTTATCACTCAAAGGTAAAAAATCTGCTTCAGAACGATTGATATCGGGTGGTTCGACCACAATACCCATTTTTTGGCAGTTTTCCCGATATTTGTCTACTTTATCCTGAATACCACTACTAGCAGTCAGTAATGCCGCCATGTATTCTACGGGATAGTTAGCTTTTAAATATGCCGTTTGATAGGTAACGTAAGCATAAGCTGTAGAGTGAGATTTATTGAAGCAGTTAGAGGCAACCGTACCGTTAGCCAGTAAAAAGTTATGATCTTTAGCTACACCAAGATCGTAAACTGGTTGCTTGCCCAAAGATTTGCGACTGACGATTTTTACCATTTTTTGAATTGTAAAATTAATAACGATATCGTGGTAGAGGCAAGGCAGTGCTTTGCCCCTACGATGTAATATCATAATTAGCTGTATCAAGCAGATTGCCAATTTGCCCAATCTTGAGGCTTGAGAAAGGTGTCGTACAGTTCGGCTTCGGGAGTGTTAGGTTCTGGCTGATAGCTGTATTCCCAACGAACTAACGGCGGTAGAGACATTAAAATTGACTCGGTGCGTCCATTGGTTTGTAGACCAAAAATAGTACCGCGATCGTAGACAAGGTTGAATTCTACATAGCGTCCGCGACGATAGAGTTGAAAATTGCGTTCTCTCTCGCCATACTCTATATTGTGCCGCTTTTCGATTATTGGTAAGTATGCGGGTAAAAAAGCCCGCCCGCAATCTTGGATAAAACTAAATAAATCCGACCAATCGCGATGCTTAACCTCACCTAGTTTGTGGCTGTATTCTGCTGCTTTACCATTAGGATTGAAGCCGCGATATAATTCTCCCGTACCGTCTTGATAGTCAAAAAACAGTCCGCCTACACCTCTAGTTTCTTGACGATGTTTGAGATAAAAATATTCATCGCACCAGCGTTTGAAGACGGGATAGTATTCTAGATGATGTTGGTCGCAAGCAGCTTTAAAAGTGCGGTGAAAGTGTGCCGCATCTTCAGCAAAGGGATAGTAAGGAGTTAAATCGGCACCACCACCAAACCACCAGACAGGACCAGCTTCAAAATAACGATAGTTGAGGTGTACGGTAGGAATATAGGGACTATGGGGATGGAGTACCATTGATGTACCCGTAGCGTAGAAACCATGCCCTTCAGCTTCGGGACGCTGCTTTAAAATCGAAGGTGGTAATTTACTGCCCCATACTTCGGAAAAATTAACGCCTCCCTGTTCTAATATATTACCCCCTTGTAATACTCGCGATCGCCCGCCGCCACCTTCTTCTCTTTCCCAGCTATCTTCTTTAAACTTTCCTTTGCCGTCTGCTTCTTCTAGTGCAGTACAAATTTCATCCTGTAGCTGTTGCATGAACTGACTAACTCTTTTTTGAGAGTCATCAGGCGGCGTTGAAGGTTTAGCGGTATCTTTCGAGTCGGTATTTAAAGCTGTCATTATAAAATATAGGTTTATTAAAATTACTAAAACTTCCCCATCTAGATTATCTTGAATTGAAGAAGCTTGGATTGCTAATAAATTAAAGTTTAGGATTATTGTTTAATTTGCAGTTGCGATCGCTCGCACCGTTTTCAATACTATTGCTTATTTGAATATCATAAAGTAATAGAACCGCTTGAAGCTCGAATGGGATGGTAAGCGCGATCGCCTTTCAAGAGCTTTGATAATACTAAACTTTATACAATGCCAACCGCCAAATCAAAACGACATCCTCTATCTCGTCTGCTGCAATATGGAAACAAATATCGCCCCAAAATTTGGCGGGCTGTAATCTGTTCCATTCTCAATAAAGTTTTCGATCTTACTCCTCCAGCTATTATCGGTGCGGCAGTAGATATAGTAGTAGAACAGCAAGATTCAATTATCGCTAAAATCGGCATTACCGACATTTTTCAGCAGCTTTTGGTGCTGTCTTTGTTGTCGGCAATTGTCTGGGGTTTGGAATCTTGGTTTCAGTATGCCTATGAAAAGCTGTGGCGTAATTTGGCACAGGATGTTCAGCACGATCTTCGTTTGGATGCCTACGGACACGTTCAAGATTTAGAACTAGCTTATTTTGAAGATCGCAGTACGGGAACTCTGCTGGCAATTCTCAACGACGATATCAATCAGCTAGAGCGATTTTTAGATGTCGGTGCTAATGAAATTTTACAGGTATTAACTACCGCAATTATTATCGGTGGCGCGTTTATAGTTATAGTTCCTGGCGTGGCATGGATGGCGATGCTGCCAATTCCTATTATTATCTGGGCTTCAGTATCTTTTCAGAAATATTTAGCTCCTAAATATGCAGACATTAGAGCTAAAGTCGGCTTACTTAATGCACGTCTGGCAAATAATCTGAGCGGAATTACTACCATTAAAAGCTTTACTACCGAACGCTACGAATTAGAAAGATTAAGACAGGATAGCAATGCCTATCGTCATAGCAATCAAAAAGCGATCGCCCTATCGGCAGCGTTTATTCCCATAATTCGGATGATTATCTTGCTCGGCTTTACGGGAATTTTGCTTTATGGCGGCATGAGCGCAGTAGAAGGAACTCTAGCAGTAGGTACGTATAGCGTTTTGGTCTTTTTGACCCAAAGATTACTCTGGCCTCTAACTCGTCTGGGACAAACTTTCGATCTCTATCAACGGGCAATGGCTTCAATTACCAGGGTAATGAATTTATTAGACACTAACGTTACCATCCATTCTGGGGATCTACCGTTACCAGTAAATAAAATTCGGGGTGAAGTTGAATTAAATAATATTACTTTTGCCTACGACCGCCAGCCAGTAATTAAAAATTTCTCTTTACATATTCCCGCAGGACAGACTATTGCCATCGTCGGCGCGACGGGTTCGGGTAAGAGTACCTTAGTTAAGCTATTGCTCAGGCTTTACGAAATTCAGTCGGGAACGATTACTGTAGACGGCATCGATATTAAAGACATCGTACTTTGGGATTTACGGCGCGGTATTGGTTTGGTAAGCCAGGATGTGTTTTTATTTCACGGTACGGTGAGAGAAAATATTGCCTATGGTTCGATCGATGCTAGTTTTGATGAGATTGTTGCCGCCGCCCAAGTTGCCGAAGCCGACCATTTTATCCGTCAACTACCTTCAGGTTACGATACCGTTGTTGGCGAACGAGGGCAAAAGCTTTCTGGCGGACAGAGACAGAGAATTGCGATCGCCAGAGCCGTATTAAAAAATCCCCCAATTTTGATTCTCGACGAGGCAACCTCGGCAGTAGATAATGAAACTGAAGCCGCGATCGCTCGTTCTCTAGAAAAAATCACCCAGAATCGCACTACTATTGCGATCGCCCATCGCCTATCAACAATTAGACACTCCGACACGATCTACGTGATGGAATACGGCGAGTTAATCGAACGAGGAACTCATGAAGAATTATTGGCTATGGATGGGGTTTATGCTGGTCTGTGGCAAGTTCAAACTGGTGGTAAACGGAATAAGGATGAAGTAATAAGTAACAAGTAATAGGTATAAATTCTTATTGCTCTTAGCTTTGATTTTCGCTTATTTTGAACTCTAGAAGGCGAAAACATAGCTTCAAGAACAAAACTTTAATTTACCTTCAGGAATACAAACAGAGTTCCTTCCAGCTTTTTGTCCCGAATTGCAGCCTGCTGAGAGAATTTTTAAGCAGTAATATTACCGTGATTTGACTGGCAACGCGGTAAAAGACATCTACCTGCATCACTTCGTCATTCACGGTAAACAGACTGGAATTACCTCTAAGTTAAAACGATCGTTAGTCGAGAGGATCGAAACGATTGACTAATACTGCAACAGGAATAATTGATAAGCCGATCGCCAGACAAATTAGCCATTGTTCTAGATTGAGTGGAGCAGTAGAAAATAAACTATTCATCAGACTCCATTGACTGAAGATTAGCTGCAAAATTATCGTGCCAAAGATGCCAACCCAAATAGCAGGGGCATCGGTAATTTTTACGGTTCTACCCCGAATTGTGCCGAATAAAGCAGTTCCCAACTGACTGATACTCAAAAGATAGAAAATTCTTCCCGCTACTAAAGCTTGAATTGCCATCGTGCGAGCTAGATTAATATTGCCTGTAGTGGTATTTATCCATTCAAATACGCCGAAAATTAACAGCCAGTTAAACAGAGAAATAATTAAGATCCGTATTAATAAAGGGCGATCGAGTAACGGCTCGTTGGCGGGACGGGGAAGCTGCTGCATTACTCTGGGAGATCTTGGCTCGAAGGCGAGGGGTACGGTCATTGCTAGGGAGTTAATCATGTTGAGCCAGAGGACTTGTAAAGATAGTATTGGTAAAGCTCTAGCAAGCAAAACGCTGATTACAATGGTCATTGATTCTCCACCGTTGACGGGTAAAATGAAGGCGATCGCCTTGAGTAAGTTGCGGTAAACAGTCCGTCCTTCTTCCACTGCTGCTTCAATAGAAGCAAAGTTATCGTCGGTGAGTATCATATCGGCTGCTTCTTTAGCTACCTCCGTTCCCCCTTTACCCATAGCTATCCCGATATCTGCCTGTTTGAGAGCGGGAGCATCGTTAACTCCATCTCCCGTCATGGCTACCACTTTACCTGTATCTTGTAGGGCTTCCACTAACCTCAGCTTTTGTTCGGGAGCGACGCGAGCAAAGACAGCGCCGTCGGTAACGGCATTAGTTAGTTCTAATTGATTCATCTGAGTCAGTTCGCGCCCTGTAAAAGCTAGAACTTCCCCCTGGTGTTGTAATCCCATCTGGGAAGCGATCGCCTTGGCGGTAACGGCATGATCTCCCGTAATCATCTTGACTTCAATTCCTGCCGACTGACAGGCTCTTACAGCTTTTATTGCTTCTTGTCGGGGAGGATCGATTATGCCCTGTAACCCTAAAAATACCAGCTCCGTCTCGATGTCTTGATGGTGGAGTGAATTATGGGTTGCTGACACGGGTTTTTTAGCCAGAGCTAAAACTCGCAGTCCTTGTGCTGCCAGGCGATCGGCTTCGTCTGAAATAACTTTTGATTGTAGGGGTTGAGGATTGCCTTCAACGTCGAGCATTTGCCCCGAACGGGAAAGAATTGCTTCAAGAGAACCTTTGATGTAAATGGTTCTTTCTGCCTCGGCAACAGAAGTTATATCTGGAGTTTCATGTAAAGTCGCCATGTATTGATATTCCGACTCAAAGGGAATAACATCCAGTCTGGGCAGTGCCTTTGATAACTCTTCTTGAGTAAAGCCTACTTTATTGGCAGCAGCAATCAACGCTCCTTCAGTGGGATCGCCTATGACCATCCATTCTCCTTGCTTTACTTCGATATGGGAATCATTACACAGTAAACCCGCTCTCAAACATTCGAGGAGAACCGCTTTATGTTTGAGATGATGGTTACTCAAACCAGTGCTTGTAGCTAGATCGCTTCCTGCAACGATAATTTCACCTTCAGGAGCGTAACCCGTACCGCTCACGGTATATCTTTCTCCTCCTGCATAGATTTCCCGAACCGTCATTTGGTTTTCCGTCAACGTGCCAGTTTTATCGGAACAAATTACGGTGGCACTACCCAAAGTTTCTACCGCAGGTAATTTGCGGATAATGGCATGACGACGCGCCATGCGGGAAACGCCAATTGCTAAGGTGATTGTAACCACCGCAGGTAAACCTTCGGGAATCGCACTAACGGTAAGAGCAACTGCTGCCTCGAACATAGCAACCCAAGAATTACCGTAACCCAAACCCACAGCAAAGGTAAAAGCAGCCACTCCCAAAATGACGTAAAGTAGAGTGCGACTGAATTTGTCGAACTTACGAGTTAAAGGGGTAGTAAGATTAGTCCGCTCTTCCATCAGCTGAGAAATGCGCCCTGTCTCGGTAGCGTTCCCGATGGCAACTACAATTCCCGTTCCCCGTCCGAAGGTGACATAGCTGCCCGCATATGCCATGTTGCTACGTTCTGCCAGAGGCGTATCCGCTTCGAGGGTTTGAGCGTTTTTCTCAACGGCAAGAGATTCTCCCGTTAGTGCCGACTCGTTTACCTGTAAACTTTTAACTTCGATTAAGCGTAAATCTGCTGGTACTTTGTCTCCAGAAGTAAGTAAGACTAAATCCCCTGGAACTAATTCTGTCGAATCAACTCTTACTTTCTCGCCATTACGACGAACGGTAGTTTCGGTTTGCACCGCAGAAGCCAGAGCAGCGATCGCATTTTCGGCTTTGGCTTCCTGCACGAAACCAATAATCGCATTGATTAAAGTTACAGCCCAAATGACCCAAGCATTGACCCACTCCCCTAGAAAAGCTTTGACGACACCTGCAATCAGCAGAATATACAGTAAGGGTTGATTGAATTGTGCCAGAAACTTGATTATCGGACTTTTTCCTGGTTTACCTTTGAGTTGGTTGGCACCGTACTGTTCTTGTCTTTGTTTGACCTGTGCTGAAGTCAAGCCCGATGCCAAATTAGTCTTAAAAGAGCGATCGAGTTCTCGAATGGGTTGGCTATACCATTGCTCGACTTCTATTTTTTCTTTGGCAAGCATCCGCTCTAACCTCCAAAAATATTCAGATTAAAAATTTTTTTATGCGAATCGACCCGTATCTGGCGGTCGAGATCCTGCACTACTAATACGGAACAGGGAGCGCGGTTGACTACATAGCTACTGACACTACCCGCGATCGCTGCTAGCAGTCCTCGATATCCCCGACGACCTAATAGAATTAGATCTGCCTGAAGCTCGCGAGCCGAATGACAGATCGTTTTGCCAATATTGCCAACTTGACAGCTAAAATTCACTTCAATCTCTTCTTGCTTGGCTAGGTTTTGATAATCTGCTAACAATTGTTTGACTTCGGTGATTTCTCGCTCGATCTTTATTGCAGAAGAGCCAGATTGTATTTCTAGGCAATGAAAAAAATGTATCGCTGCTGAGTTTTGCTTTGCCAGGCTAATGGCGTGCGTAAATAGTAAATTAGCTTGAGAAGAGCGATCTATCGCCACCAAAATTTTGTTAAAGTTCACGATCTATTATTAGATTTAAAAATCTACCAGTTATGCTTTAGAGCTTAAAACTTCAATGTGATTAAAAAATGACAGATAAAAATTTTATTTAGTTTTTCCCTCGATACAATCCAAATAAAGGACTTATAATCGCTCCAAAAACAAATCCCCCGCGTGCGCCCAATATACTACACCGCCCCCTTCCATGCCGATACTAATGGGAGCTTGGAGACTGGCAATGCCGTAGAAAGCTTGCTGTACGAACCAAAAACCGAGAAAGAAAACTGCTGGCACTCTAATAGTAGTTAGGAAGAAACCAAGAGGAACCATAGTTACTTTTATTTTTTACTGCTACAAGTTAAAACATTGTTTTTGACCGATTTTTTTGACAAGCCTTTCCATTCATCTAAAATATCTTTAAATACCACTTCTTCTATCCAGGTTCCAACTACAATAGTTAGAGGTAGCGCGATTAATAGTCCTAACGCACCAAACAAATTAGCGAAAACTAATTGCGCTAAAAGCGTAATTGCAGGCAGTAAAGATACTTGTTTCGCCATGATGGTAGGAGTGAGCCAGTAACTTTCAATTTGCTGAATAATTAGGTATAAAATTAAAACCGCTCCCGCTTTCCAAGGAGCATCAAGTAGGGCGATCGCTATTGGTAACACTACGCTTAATGTCGGACCGACATTGGGAATAAAATTAAGCAGTCCAGCAATTAAGGCATGAGCTAACGCCAAAGGAACTTGCAAAATCCACAAGCCAATACCGCTTAAAGCAGCAACAAACACCATTTCAATTAAAATTCCCGTCGTCCAACTACCCAAAGCATTTTCGCAACGCCCGATAATTTCCCAGACTCGTTGGCGATAAAAAGAAGGAAATAACCGAGTAAACAACTGTAAATAAGGTTTGGGATTAATCAGAAACATTAGAGTCAAAACCAAAGCAGTAATTGTCTGATTTGTCAGAGTATATACAGAGAAATAATTAATATTAGCAACCCTAAATATCGACCAAAACTCATTATTTTTAACTAAAATTGTTAACTGCTAGATCTTGTTTGAAGGCTTGCAATTAAATATTATTCAAATGTGCTATTTGTTTTTAAAAGCACTTTTTCTTGTTGTGTTTAAATATCTTCTTGAGTCTTGTCAGAGGGAGCATCCCATTTTGGCAAATAGACTAAGCAGCAATTTGTCTATTAAGATAAGCACAGCGCAATCGCAACATTGGACTGACTGAATTAAAATTCCATTGCGCTCCTGAAATTTTTAAACGGCGATCGAGTTGTTTAATAGCTGATTCGACTGCCCCAGAACCAATTGAAATATAATCTTCAGCTTGTAATAGCTCGTAATTAACTAGACGATGACGGTGTTTTTCAACATAAGCAATAAATTTCCGCGCTCGTTTAGGACATTCTTGTTGAAATAAAGAGATCGCTTGCTCGACTTCTCCTTGCCATAAAAATGTTTCTGCCTGTCTCAGGCGTTTTAATGAACCACCAACTTTGAACAAGTTTTCTTTGAGATGAAACCAATCTAGAATTTCATATCGTTGTTGTGTGGTAGAAATTTGACTAAAAAGATTCCACACTCCTGAATGTCCATCTCCCAGACAGATTAGGGGATTTGTTAATACTTGAGAATTAATCCATGCAGTTAACTCTTCTTTCCTTCGGAATGTTGCCCCGTAATATACTCCCGACAAACGCGCTGCTTGATAGTCTCGCCATTCACATTTTTCTCCTCGGCGTTGAGTTCTCAATCTTACTTTACCTCCATCAAGACATACCTCATGAATGGCTATTGGGCTATCGGGAAAATCTAAATGCTYTTGTTTTGTATAAACTTGTCTTTGTAAGGTGCTATGTCCTACTTTCATTCCTGTCAGCAAAAATAGATCTTGTTCTGCTTGAGAGAACGATTCATTAGCACTCAAACATAGACAACATTTTTGAAGTAAAGGACTAATACGAGTTCTTGCTTCTACAGCTTGCTTTTCTAATTGTCTGTGACGTAGACGTAGTTTTCCTACAGAGCTTTTAATTATTCGCTCTTTCCCGATGTTTGTTTGAGTTTTTTGTTTGACAAAAAAGCGGTGCGACCCCGCTGCGGTTTCCGCAGCTAGGGAACGCGCACCAAGACAAATGCCATTTTAGGTCCAACTGATTCCAAGAGATGTTCTCTGACTGATTTTTCTATATCCTCCAAAGTTTGGCGCGGACTGGAGTCCGCCGACGTTCCAA